>JBBTJH010000046.1:0-15544 GCA_038059555.1 Pseudomonadota bacterium
CAGAAAAAGCTTGTAGCCGGTGTGGAGCGCGGCGGAAGCGAATATCCATGCCCAGGTGGACCCTTCAGGAACCCCGACGAAGGGAAGAAGCGCCAGCGAAATCAGTCCTTGCGCGACACCGAGCGTTGAAATCGAAAAAAACCGGTCGCCCCGATCCTTGATGATCGCGTTCCACGCCGCATGCATGAAAGCGGCGACCAGGACTGCAAAAAAAACCGTGTTGGACAAATTGCGCCTAATGGGTTTCGGGTTCGACCATCGCGGCTTTTTGTGCGGAGGCGCTGCGTATCATCAAGTGCGCCAGCTCGCGCGAGGTGTGGCGCGTCTCTCCCGTCAGCCACAAACGCATGAGCCCGATCTGCATGTCGGCGAGGTGAAGATCAAATGAGGGGTTATACAGCGCCGCGTCGAGCCGGACGGCGATCAACTCGGCGAGCGATCTCACAACGCGCGCGCGAAGAGGCCCTTCCAGCAATCCTGCCGCCTCGCGACGGTTCTCGCGAAAATGATCCAGAATGGCGCGAAGCTTGGTTTCATCGCCTGTGACGGCGACGGCGTCAGCGACTACGCTTAAGGGCCCCCGCAAGGCTTCCATGAGCAGCGAGTCGCGCCCCTCGAAGTGTTCATAGAATGTCGAGCGCGCAACGCCCGCTTCAGCAATAATTTCGGTAACGCGCGGTTTCACGCGCTTCGTCAGAAGCAGGCGATTGAACGCGTTGATAATGAGTGCGTGCGCGCCCTTGGCGTCATTCTTCATGGAGCTTGCTTGCGATCGTCCGGACTTTTCCCTTGAAAAGTCCGTACCCTGCCGCCGCGCAGCAATCTAGTCTCAGCCCTTCGCGGATGAGCGAATTTCACTGGAGAGAATATGGACGCCGCACATGCGACTGCAAACCCGAGCGATCGCCTCGCGGGCGTTTCAATGGCGGCGGCCTCAGCGCTTTCGGTGCTTGTCATGGCGCACCATCCGACCAGCTTCGGAGACGCGGCGCTCGTCAAAGGCGTGCACGGCGCATTGATGGCGCTCATTCTCATCAATCTTGCCGGCTTTTGCAGGTTTGCGGCATCGGAAGGGCTCGCGCGGTTTTCGGTATTGACCGGACTGATCGCTTACGCCGCCGGGATGTTCGGCAATTTGCTTGCGGCGACCGTCAACGGGTTTGCAGCGCCGGCGCTGATGGCGCGGGGAGCATCGAAGGATATTTTCGCCTTCGCCTGGGAGCTGAATCAGGCGCTCGCTTATGGGGCGGTCTTCGCCATATCCGCCGCCTTCATTCTTTGGGGGCTGGCGCTGACCAGATCTGGATCGCGCTTTGCCGGCGCCGCCGGCCTTGCGGCGGGCGTCCTTCCTGCGGCGCTCCTTTTTGCTGGAGTGCTGGACATGCACGTCGCAGGCGCTGCTGTCGTCTATGCGGCGCAATCCGCTTTCACTTTTGTCATCGGCGTACGGATGGCTCTGCGCAAGCCGTGATCGAAGCCGCATCCCGGCAAGAGAGCCGGTCAGGAAATGATTAACCATTTTTACATGGCAGCCCGTCATTTTCTCCGTCGGCAAGGCGCCGGAGACGAATATGACCGCACCAGCGGAGCAGGGGAGCGCACGAAGATTGCGGCTTGATAAAGCGGCGCGCCTGACCATCGGCGCGTCAGTTGCTGTCGCCGTGATGGCGATCGCCGGCGTCATCATCGACAACCCTGGAGAGATCGCGCCGGGCGAAATCTTGCGGCCGGCGCTTGTCCTCATTCTATTTGCGGCGCTCGCGCCCTTCGCGATGTTTGCCGCCTCCGGCTCGTCGGCGCGATGGGCGGTCGCGTTTCCGATCATGCTGTTTGCTCTGTTCAAATTTGTCGGCTTTTACGGCGTCGGCGAATATCTCGGTCTGAACGAAGACGAAGCGCTTTTCGCAGGCGTTGCTGGAATGCTTACGGTCTGTGCTGTCAGCGCTTTTGTCGTCAGCCGGCGCAAGGCGGAGGAGGTTGCGGGGTTGCTGTTCTTTCTCTCCGCAACGATGGCAGCCGGGCTCTCCGTTCTTGCGGCGATCAATTTGTCGGGCGGCGGGAGCGACGGCGAAAAGGCCGCGAGCGATCTGATCGCCGCCGCGCCGCGCCCTGACTTTGCTGCCGGCGACAAGCCCGACATCATCTACATTGTGCCGGATCGTTATGGGAACGCAGAAACTCTCGCCCGCGTTTTCGGCCGCGACAATTCCGGTTTTGTCGGAGCGCTCGAACAGCGCGGCTTTCATGTCGAGGACGGCGCGCGCTCAAATTACGCCAAGACGGTAGCCTCGCTCGCCTCGTCGATGAACATGGCCGATCTTCGCCCGCTCGCGGCTGCGGAGACGCCGGCGTCTGCGGACCGTGCGCCGCTCCGCCGCATGATCGCTGACAACGCCGCTCAGGAAATCCTGCGCGGCGCCGGTTATCGCTATATGCATCTTGGAACATGGTGGCAGGAGACGCGTCACAACCCGCATGCAGATTACGAATATTACGGCGTCGATACGTTATGGTCGTCACTCAGCGAATTCGAGCACGCGCTCTTGCGGACGACGCCGCTCGCCTGGTTTGCAACGCGCGGCGGGTTTGTCGGACGCAATGAATGCGAGCGGCTCAAGAACCAGCTCGACTATCTTCAAAACGCCCGCGCGCAGTCGGATGGCCCGCTTTTCATATTCGCTCATCTGACTTTACCGCACGATCCGATCACGATGAATAGCGACGGCGCCTGCGTGAAGCACGTCTATTACCCGGGGTACGGAACGCGCTGGGATGAGTACCGCGCCGCCTATGCCGGCTATGTCGAGCATCTCAACAAGCGCCTTCTCGAAATTTTTGATGCAAACGCCGCACTAAACAAACAACGCGGGTACATCTTCGTCATTCAAGCGGATGAAGGCCCTTATCCCAAGCGCCTGCATGAAAATCCGGACATCGACATGCACAATTTTACGGATGATGAAATTCGCGAGAAATTCGGCATCATCAACGCGATCTATTGGGACAGCACAAAATACGGCCCGCCTTATCTGACACGCACGCCGGAGAATAATTGGCGGATCATCCTGTCGAAGATTAGCGGCGCCGATGTGCCGTTGATCAAGGATGAGCGCTCGCTATTGATGCGCTCCGATAAGTTAGTTTACGACTTGAAGGATGTGACGGCGACGCTCGAAACGAGGCATTAGATCATGGGTCGTGATTTAAGAATCACGCCCCATGATCTAACGTTTTTTTGGCACGCCTTTGCGCGCGAAACCGGTGTCCACTTTCGCGCCCGGCGCGCTAGCCGCCAGCCCCGCCGACAGTTAAACGGTCGATCTTGATCGTCGGCTGACCGACGCCGACGGGAACGCCCTGTCCCGCTTTGCCGCAAACGCCGATGCCGGGATCGAGCGCGAAATCGTCGCCGATCATGGAGACGCGCGTCAGCACCGTCGGCCCGTCGCCGATCAGCGCGGCGTTCTTCAACGGCGCGCCGATCTTGCCGTTTTTCACGCGGTAAGCTTCGGTGCAGTTGAAGACGAATTTGCCGGACGTGATATCGACCTGACCGCCGGAGAAGTTCACGGCGTAAACGCCGTCCTTGACCGAGCGGATGATCTCCTCGGGGTTTTTGTCGCCGGCGAGCATGAAGGTGTTGGTCATGCGCGGCATCGGCTGGTGCGCAAAACTCTCGCGCCGACCATTGCCGGTGAAGGGAACGCCCATCAGCCGCGCGTTCAGGCGATCTTGCATATAGCCTTTGAGAATGCCGTCCTCGATGAGAACGGTGCGCGAGGTCGGCGTCCCCTCGTCGTCGATCGAGAGTGAGCCGCGTCGTCCCTCAATCGTCCCGTCATCGACGACAGTGACGCCTGGCGCCGCGACCCGCTCGCCCAGCTTGCCGGCAAAAGCCGAGGTCTTCTTGCGGTTGAAGTCGCCCTCAAGGCCGTGGCCGACCGCTTCATGGAGGAGAATGCCGGTCCAGCCGGACCCAAGGACGACTTCCATTTCGCCTGCAGGCGCGGCTTCCGCCGAGAGGTTTACGAGCGCCTGCCGCAGCGCTTCATCGACATAAAACCGCCACGCGTCCGGCGTGATGAACCGGGCGTAGCCCTCTCGCCCGCCGGCGCCGTACGAGCCCGATTCCTGGCGATCGCCATCGCCGGCGGTGACGGAGACATTCAGGCGGACCAGCGGTCTGATATCGCGGATGATTTCGCCGCCGGGACGAACAATCTCGATTGCCGCCCATTCGCCTGAAAGCGAGGCGGAAACCTGCCGGACGCGGCTGTCTTTCGCCCGCGCATAATCGTTGATGTCGGCGAGAAGCTTGGCTTTCGCCTCAAAGGGGAGGGCGTCAAGCGGATTGTCGTCCGGATAAAGCTTGATGTTGGTCCGCGCGGGACCGTCGGCGAGCATGCCGCCGCGACCGGTTTTAACCGCCTGAACCGCGCTGGCCGCGCGTTTTAGCGCCTCCTCTGAGAGATCGGAGGCATGGGCGTAACCGGTCGATTCGCCGCAGACAGCCCGCAGGCCAAATCCCTGATCGACATTATAGCTCGCGGTTTTCAGACGGTTGTCGTCAAAAACGAAGGCTTCGGACTGCGAATATTCAAGATAGAGCTCGCCGTCATCGGCGCCCTTTAACGCGTCATCGATGATCGACTGGGTGCGCGCCTGATCGAGGCCGGATTGCTTGAAAAACAGGGATTGGGTCATAGCGAAGACCTAAGCGCGGCCAAGCTCTTAGGCAATGGCGGAGGCGGCGCGTGCTGCGACCTTTTTTCCTCGCTGTTCGCGGGTGACGCAGAGCGCCGGAACCGCCTATAAGCCTTGCCGAACCATTGACCTTTCGGGTCGGCGGCGCCAAGCCCTGCGACCGGATCGGCAGACGGCGCGTCGCCGTCCGGCGGGTGTTTTTGGCGAAAACGACTATTCGAGGGCTTCATGATGAAATTGAATGCGGGGCGTGCCGTGGCAGGGCTTGCGGCGCTGGTGTCGCTCAGCGGCGTTGCGGCGGCGGAAACCGGCTACGGGCCGGTCGATGGCGACGTCGAGATGCTGAAGGCCGGCTCGAAACTCGCCGAGGAAGTCCATTTTTTCCACAACCTCATCTTGATGCCGATCATCACGGTGATCAGCCTTTTCGTGCTGGCGCTGCTGCTTTGGGTGATGGTGCGGTATAATTCGAAGAACAATCCGGTTCCGCGCAAATTCAGCCACAACACCCTGATTGAAATCGTCTGGACCGGCGTCCCGATCATCATTCTGGTCGCCATCGCGCTTCCCTCGTTCGATCTCCTGTTCAAGGAAGACGTCATTCCGGACGGCAAGCAGATTGTCGCCAATGCGGATGGCGCGACCAATGTTTTCACCGTGGATAATGACTTTCCGGCAAGCCGCATGGCGGCCGCCGATCGTCACGTGCAGGTTTTTCTCGGCAACGCTTCCGGCGGCGTCGGCCTGACGCCCGGCAAGGACTACAAGCTCGAAGGTCTCGGCACGCCGAAAGTTTCGGTGAAACTGACGCAAACGCCGCCGGCTGGCGACCGCGTCGTCGTTCGCATGGGCAGAAGCCTTGTCGGCGCCGGGTCAAACAAAGAAATAGCTCTCGCCCCGACCGTGACGCTGAAAGCCATCGGTTTCCAGTGGGGGTGGACCTATTCCTATCCCGACTTCGGCGATTTCGAATTCACTGCGAGCATGACGCCGAAAGAAGCGACGACGCCCTATCTCTATCGCTTTGAAACCGACAACCACGTCGTCGTGCCGGTCGGCGAGACGATCCGCGTCGTGACGACGGCGCGCGACGTCATTCACGCCTGGGCGCTCCCCAACATGGCGATCAAGATCGACGCGGTTCCCGGCCGTCTCAACGAGACATGGTTCAAGGCCGACAAGGAAGGCACCTATTACGGTCAGTGTTCGGAAATTTGCGGCGTTCGCCATTCGGCGATGCCGATTTCGGTCGATGTCGTGTCGCGCCCGGCGTTTGAAGCCTGGGTGAACGCCAAGCGGGTCGAATCCGGCATGGAGCCGATGTTCGGCGCGGTCGCCGCAGTCGAACCGGAATCGAAACTCGCAGACGCCGCCGCGGCCGTCAGCGCACCGCAATAATCAGGGCAGGGACAAGTTCACATGGCTCACGATCACTCGCACGCCGGTCACGATCACGCCCATGGTCACTCGCATGACCATTCGCACGATCACACGCCGAAGGGCCTCGCCCGCTGGCTGTTCTCGACCAACCACAAAGATATCGGGACGCTCTACCTGATCTTTGCAATCTGCGCCGGCATTTTCGGCGGCGCATTGTCGGGACTGATGCGCGCCGAGCTCGCCCATCCCGGCATTCAGATTCTGACCGCCTTCGTTGCATCGGGCAGCGAAGCGGAGGCTGAAAATTTCTATAACGTCCTTATCACCTATCACGGCCTCATCATGATCTTCTTCATGGTGATGCCGGCGCTGATCGGCGGCTTTGGCAACTGGTTCGTGCCGATCATGATCGGCGCGCCGGACATGGCCTTCCCGCGGATGAACAACATCTCGTTCTGGCTCTATGTTGCGGCCGGCATTCTCGCGACCATGTCGATGTTCGCGCCCGGTTACGGCCAATATCTAGGGTTCGCCGGCGGCTGGGTTCTCTATCCGCCGCTGTCGTCGAACACCGGCCATCCCGGGCCGGCGATGGATCTTCTCATTCTCTCGATCCACCTCGCGGGCGCATCCTCGATCCTCGGCGCGATCAACTTCATCACGACGATCTTCAACATGCGCGCGCCGGGCATGACCTTGCACAAGATGCCGCTGTTTGCCTGGTCGGTGCTGGTGACGGCGTTCCTGCTCGTCCTGTCATTGCCGGTTCTCGCCGGCGCGATCACGATGCTGCTCACCGACCGCAACTTCAACACCGCCTTCTTCAATCCGGCTGAAGGCGGCGACCCGCTGCTCTTCCAGCACCTCTTCTGGTTCTTCGGTCACCCGGAAGTTTACATTCTGATCCTGCCGGGCTTCGGCGTCATTTCGCACATTGTGTCGACCTTCTCGAAGAAGCCGATCTTCGGCTACCTCGGCATGGCTTACGCGATGGTCGCGATCGGGTTTGTCGGCTTCATCGTTTGGGCGCACCACATGTATACGGTCGGCCTCACCGTGAACATGAAGGCGTACTTCATCGCGGCGACGATGGTGATCGCGGTGCCGACCGGCATCAAGATCTTCTCTTGGATTGCGACGATGTGGGGCGGATCGATTGAATTCCGCACCCCGATGATCTGGGCGATCGGCTTTATTTTCCTCTTCACCGTCGGCGGCGTCACCGGCGTCGTTCTCGCCAATGCGGGCGTCGATCACTACATGCACGACACCTATTATGTCGTCGCGCACTTCCACTACACGATGTCGCTCGGCGCCGTGTGGTCGATCTTTGCAGCGTGGTATTATTGGTTCCCGAAGATGACCGGCAAGATGTACCGCGAATGGCTAGGAAATCTCCATTTCCTGTTCATGTTCGTCGGCGTCAATATGGTGTTCTTCCCGCAGCACTTCCTCGGCTTGCAAGGGATGCCGCGCCGCTACATCGACTATCCGGAAGCCTATGCGCACTGGAACCTCATTTCTTCCTACGGTTACGTGGTGACGCTCATCGGCATGATCGTCTTCGCGATTTGCATGTTCGACGCCTTCTTCATTTACCGGAAGAAAGCGCCGGCAAATCCTTGGGGGCCAGGCGCAACGACGCTCGAATGGACCTTGCCGTCGCCGCCGCCCTTCCACCAGTTCAACGAGCTGCCGCGCTTTGATAAAGGCGGCGCTCACGCCTTCCACTAGGCGCTCGCCCAGTCAAAAGAGTGAGCAACCCCGGCGGGCAACCGCCGGGGTTTTTCGTGTTGCATTGCGGCATGTTTTGCTTCTGGCAGAAGCGGTCGTTTATGGTTAACTTTAGGCCCCGGGCGGCTGCTGGCAGTTGTCCTTTTAAGCGTCAACGGAGGGGCGACATGCTTGGAACAATTCTCAACGACGTGATCAACATCTTCAAGTCGACCTTCATGGGCGGCGACATTATCAGCATCGTTATCGCGGCGGGCGCGGTCATCATCGCGGCCTTCGTCATGCAGCGCGGCACACAGATTGGCTCTATGACGCTGCTATCGCTGGTGCTCTTCGCGTTCGGCGGATTCGTGCGCGGAGTGATGCGCGGGCCGGTCGCGTCGGATGGCGGCTCAGTCGCCAGTCAGACCGGCGGGCGGGCGGCGAGCCTGATCAACGACAGCATCGGCCAATTCTACGATTTGTCGGCCGGCAAGCTCCTCGCCTATTTTATCGCCTTCATGCTCCTGATTTTCCTCGTCTTCGGGGTGAAGGCGGCGCTCAATCGGGGCTGACCGGATTGATCTCGAATCTGGTTGGAGGCCGCAGGGTGATCTGCGGCCTTCGCCTTTTTTGGCGCTTTGCATTTGTGCGTGCGGACGCGTTCGGGCATAAGCGCCATCGATGACCGACATCCCGACACGCACCGCCTTCGCCGGACCGAAGGACTATTTCGCGCTTCTAAAGCCGCGCGTTATGTCGCTCGTCATTTTTACGGCCCTTGTCGGCATGGTGGCGGCGATTGCCGGCGGCGCGACTATTCAGCCTGGACTAGGCGCGGCGTCGCTCCTCGCGATCGCGGTCGGCGCCGGGGCCTCGGGCGCGCTCAACATGTGGTGGGACGCCGATATTGACGCCGTGATGGCGCGCACGCTGAGCCGCCCCATCCCGCAAGGTCTGGTGCCAAAATCGGAAGCGGCGGGATTTGGGCTATTGTTGAGCGCGCTATCGGTCGCGCTCCTCGCACTCGCGTCGAACTACGTCGCCGCAGGGCTTCTCGCCTTCACGATCTTTTTCTACGTCGTCATTTATTCGATGTGGCTGAAGCGAACGACCCCGCAGAACATCGTCATCGGCGGCGCAGCGGGCGCGTTGCCGCCGGTCGTCGCCTGGGCCGCAGCGTCAGGGTCGGCGCCGATCGACGCCTGGATCTTGTTCTTGATCATTTTCCTGTGGACCCCGCCGCATTTTTGGGCGCTCGCGCTCTATCGGGAGGGCGATTACGCGCGGGCGGGCGTGCCGATGATGCCGAATGTCGCAGGCGAAAAATCGACGAAGAAACAGATTTTCGGCTATTCACTCATTCTGGTCATTGCGGGCGTTGCTCCCTATGCGACCGGGCTTGGCGACGTTTTTTATCTGGCGGTTTCGTCAGCTTTCGGCGCCGGGTTTTTGATGCTCGCGTGGCGCGTTTTGAAATCGCCGCCGAATTCGAAAGAGGCGCCCAAACAGCTCTTCGCCTTTTCAATTCTCTATCTTTTCGCGCTGTTCGCAGCGCTGCTCGCTGAGGATCTTTATACGCTTTATGTCTGAGACCGATCTTTCGCCTGAAGAAAAGAAGCGGCGCGGCCAGCGCAATGTCGCAATAGCGCTCGGCCTCACGGCGTTCATCGTCGTCGTGTTCCTCGTCACGATCCTCAAAATCAGCGGCAATATCGGCGCGTCGTCGTGATCGCGGGCGGTTCAAAAAATCGCAAGACCGCAACTGTTGTCGCCGGCGTTGTCGCGCTCATGGTCGGGCTCTCTTTCGCCGCCGTGCCCGCCTACCGCGCCTTTTGCCAGGCGACCGGTTTTGACGGCACGACGCAGCGCGCCGAGAAAGCGGCTGACCGCGTCCTTGAGCGCAAGGTCACCATCCGTTTCGACGCGACAGTAAACGAGGGCCTCGACTGGTCATTCAAGCCGGAGCAAATCGATCAGGTCCTCCATGTCGGGGAAACCGGGCTCGCCTTTTTCAGCGCGCACAATCTGACCGACCGGGCGGTGACGGGGCGGGCGACCTTTAACGTCCAGCCCTCAAAAGCCGGGATTTATTTCAAGAAAATCGAGTGTTTCTGCTTCACCGAACAGACGCTGAAGCCCGGCGAGACCGCCTCGATGCCGGTCACTTATTTTATCGACCCGGCGATCGCCGATGACCCCAATCTGGACGACGTTCAGACGATTACGCTCGCCTATACCTTCTTTCCTTGGGACGATGCCGGCGGGGCGACCGCCAAAGGGGCCGAATAGGCGAGATTTGTCGCAGCGAGCTCCCGCAGACGGGGCTTGGAAAGCTGGGCCGCAGAAGGCTATAGACGACCCCAATCAGAATTTACGAGGGCGAATTCCATGTCTGGAGCCGAGGTCAAGCACGACTACCATCTCGTCAGTCCGAGCCCATGGCCGATTTTCGGGTCGGCGATGGCGACTTTGATGATGTTCGGCGCGGTGATGTGGATGAAGTCCGGCGCGGGCGAGCCGGGCCTTGCCTTCGGGTCGCCGGACGCGGCCGGCAACCACCCCTTCCAGATGAAGGGCAACTGGCTTTTCCTGCTCGGTTTTTCCGGCATTCTTCTCACCATGATTGGCTGGTGGCGCGACGTCATCAAGGAAAGCCTCACTGGCGAAAACACCTCGCTCGTCATCCGCCTCGGTCTTCGTTACGGGATGATCTTGTTCATCGCCTCGGAAGTGATGTTCTTCGCGGCGTGGTTCTGGGCGTTTTTCGGCGCTGCGCTCTTTCCGCATGCGGGCGGCGCGATCATCCTTACCGATGGCGCGCAGATGCTGGACCTCAACGGCGACCCGGCGTTTCTTGGAAACGATTTCCGCCAGCATTTCACCGGCAGCGTGTGGCCGCCGGTCGGCGTTGAACCGCTTGACGCGTGGGGCTTGCCGCTCATCAACACGCTGATCTTGCTATTGTCCGGAACGACGGTCACCTGGGCGCACCACGCCGTCATGCATAACGACCAGAAGGGGCTGGTTCAGGGGCTCCTCGTCACCATCATTCTCGGTGTCTTCTTCACCTCTTTGCAGGCGGTTGAATATACCGAAGCGCTCACCGAGGGCATGTTCAAGTTTTCCGGCGGCGGGATCTACGGCTCCTCATTCTTCATGGCGACCGGGTTCCACGGCTTGCATGTCATTATCGGCACCATTTTCCTCACCGTTTGCCTGTTCCGGGCGCTCGCGCATCAGTTCACGCCGGACCGCCATTTTGGCTTTGAGGCGGCGGCGTGGTATTGGCACTTTGTCGACGTGGTCTGGCTGTTTCTCTTCGCCTTCATCTACGTGCTCGGCAATCAGGGCCTGCTGTCCTAGGGCGGCAGGCGGTTCATGAAAGGGGGGCTTTCCATGAAAGGCCTCGTTCGCGCCGCCGCCGTCGCTGCAAGCTTCCTGCTTTCAGGATGCCTTGTTTCCTCATCGCCGCTTTTCGATGCGTCAAACGCCTCGGCGACGCCGTTTGGCGCGGGAACTTATGACGCTTGTTCCGGATCCACGGCTAATAACGATCTTGAATGCAACCCGATGACGATCGAGCTCGGCGACAACGGCCTCTACACGCTCGGCGTTGAAGACGATCGCATCGAAGCGCGCTTCCATGACCTTGGCGGCGGCGATTACGCGATCCAGATGACTGAAAGCTCTGACGACGATTACATGTATTATTGGGGCAAGCTCGACAACGGCGCGATGAAGATCACGTTGCTCTGGTGTTCGGATCTGCCGCGCGCGCTGGTCGACAAGCTGATCAAGGACGGATCGGTCGAAGCCGACAAAGATTATACAACGTGTACGGTGAAAACGCCGGGCGCCGTCATTGTCGCCGCAAAATCCTACGCGGCAGGCGAAGCCGTGAGCGACGACTTTGTCGAGATAAAACCGGCCCCCTCCGCTCAATGAGTTACTATCCGCCGGTATCGCCTTTAACCGCCGGGCTCGGCGGCAAATGCCCGCGCTGCGGACAAGGCGCGTTGTTCAAGAATTTTCTCGGCCTCAAAGATCGCTGCGAGGTCTGCAGCCTCGATTACTCTAAAGCCGATGCGGGCGACGGCCCTGCGGTCTTCATCATGTTTATCGTCGGTTTCGTTGCGGTCGCAGTCGCTTTCGTCGCCCGCTTCGTCTGGTTCTCCACGATTTTGACGGCGTTTTTGCTCTCCGCTGTGGTCGCGATCGTCTTAAGCCTTGCGCTCCTTCGCCCGTTCAAGGCGACGCTGATTGCGCTCCAGTACAAGCACAAAGCGGAAGAAGGCCGGCTTGAGGAATGAATTTCCGCGCGCGTCCGGGCCTCATTGTCGCAACGACGATCGCGCTTGTCATTTTGTGCTCGCTCGGCGTCTGGCAGTTGAAGCGCCTCGAGTGGAAAACCGCGCTGATCGCGCAAATCACTGAGCGGCTCGCCGCCGAACCGATCTCTTTCGATGACGCGCTAGCGCGCGCGGGCGCCGGCGAAAATATGGAATACCAGCCGGTCTTCCTCTCCGGCGTTTACGCGCACGATCTTGAAAGCGCTGTCTTCGGCACTTACGAGGGCGCGCCCGGCGTTTATGTGTTCACGCCGCTCGATGCCGCAGACGGGGCGACGGGCGGGCGGCGCTTCGTCTACGTCAATCGCGGATTTGCGCCGCAAGCCTTTCGGGACAAAGCGGCAAGACCTGACGGTGAAGTCGCGGGCGAGGTGCGCGTCGAGGGGCTTTTGCGCCGCGCGGAAACGCGGCGCGGCTTTGAAAAATGGCTGGCGCCGCAAGATCAGCCTGCGGATAATCTCTATTTCATTCGCGACCCGGCCGTCCTCGCGGCGCGCCATTCAATCGACGTCCCGCCGTTTTATATCGACAGCTTCGGGCGCAAGGGCGCCGCTCCATGGCCGAAAGGCGGGCTCACCCGCGTCGATATCCCCAACCGGCATTTTGAATATGCGCTGACATGGTTCGGCCTCGCGGCGGCGCTCTTCGGCGTTTTCTTCACCTTCTCCTTCAAACGCGACTGATTTCGCCTCGTCGCGCCGAAGCCGCGCCCCGCCGGTTCCGGCTTGATTTAATGTTTTGACAAACTACTTTGTAAATTAAAGTGATTCATGGGGCCGGACGTTTGAAAAACGGCGAGCCGGCTGGATGAGGAGATCTGAAGATGACGCTTGAACCCCTGCTTGAAGCCCCTCTGGTCGTGCAAATTCACGCCTTCGGCGCGATGGCGGCCTTCGCGCTTGGCGTCATCCAGTTCGCCGCGCCCAAGGGAACGCTTCCGCACCGCTCCCTAGGTATTTTCTGGATGGCGCTGATGACGATCGTTGCAGGTTCGACGCTCTGGATCACCCACAAGGTCGAGCCCGGCGATCCGTTCTGGGCGCGCTATTCGCCAATTCACCTATTCACAGTGCTGACGTTCTTCGGGTTGGCGAGCGCCGCGATGCTCCTCATTCGCGGCGGCACGTCCCTTAAACGTCACGCGGGCCCGCTCACTGGCGTCTTCATCGGCGGCCTTGTCGTCGCCGGCGTTCTCGCGTTCCTGCCGGGGCGCATCATGCATCAGGTGGCGTTCGGCGGGTGAAATCCGCCTACGAACGATCTAGAATGTCCGGACCGATCTCGCTCATCCGCGTAGTTCCGGTGAGCGCCATGGCGACGTTGACGTCATGTTTTACGAGCGAAAGATAGCGCTTCAGGCCGTCTTCCCCTTGCGCGGCGATTGCGAAGATCCACGGCCGGCCGATCAGCGCGCAGTCTGCGCCGCTGGCGATGGCGCGAACAACGTCCTGACCATTCCTGACGCCGCCGTCGACCAGAATTTTTGCGCGTCCCTTCAGCGCGTCCGCAATCGCGGGGAGCGCCGATATGCCGGACGCGACGCCGTCAAGCTGACGCCCGCCATGATTGGATACGATGACGCCGTCGGCGCCAGCGTTTATCGCAGCCCCCGCATCTTCAGGCGTCAGAACGCCCTTGATCACAAGATTGCCGTCCCATTCCTTGCGCAGCCATTCGATATCGCGCCAGGTGACGCCGGGATCGATCTGGCTGTCGACCCACTGGCGGAAATCCGCCGGCGTCGTCGCTTCGGGAACATAAGGGCTGATATTGCCGAAAACATGCGGCTTGCCGCCGATTCCCACATCCATGAGCCATTGCGGATGAAGAAGGGAATCAACGAGGCCCGCGCGCAGGCGCCCGTAAGCGCCGCCGCCGCCCGAAAGCCCGTTGCGGATATCGCGATACCTCGCGCCGACAACCGCGAGATCGACGGTGAACAACAGCGTCCTCACGCCGACTGCCTTGGCGCGTTTCAAGAGTTCGCTGACGGCGCCCCGATCTTTGAGCATATAAAGCTGGAACCAGAAGGGGCGTTTTGCCGCCTTCGCGACTTCTTCGAGCGAACAGATGGCGACGGTCGACAGACAAAACGGGATGCCAATCGCATCAGCCGCCCTGACCGCCTGAACCTCGGCGCGCTTACGCATCATGCCACCCATGCCAATCGGGGCCAGCGCCAGCGGCATCGCCATCGCCTCACCAAACAGGGACGTTGACGTATCGAGCGCCGAGACATCGCGCATCACGCGCTGCTTTAATTTGAGCCGCGCAAAGTCGCCGGCATTGTCGGCGAGCGATATTTCAGCGCCGGCGGCCCCGTCGATATAATCGAACAACGCGCGCGGCAGGCGCCTTTCCGCGATCCGCCGGTAATCATCAGCCGACGCGGGGGCGATGTTCAAGGAAGGCATGGCGTCCGCTCCGGGTTGAGATTTAGTCTGGGGCGGACTGTGCCCCTATGCGCGGCTGCAGGAAAGCGGCGCCGACAGGCGATCAGCCGAAAGCCGGGGCATTGTTGAAGGGGTCGTCGAGGCTCGCCGCCGGCTCGGTGAACCAGCGCGGGCCATCGCTCGCCATATAGAAATGGTCCTCATGACGGACGCCGAACTCTCCGGGGACGACGATCATCGGCTCGTTGGAAAAGCACATGCCGATATCGAGCGGCGTCTTGTCGCCTTTGACGAGATTGGGCGCCTCGTGAATGTCGAGGCCGATGCCGTGTCCGGTCCGATGCGGCAAGCCGGGGAGGCGATAACCGGGGCCAAAGCCGCGCCGTTCAAGCGAGCGGCGTGCGGCCGCGTCGACGCTCTCGCACAGGGCGCCGCGCCGCGCCGCATCGAACGCCGCGATCTGCGCTTCTTTCTCGGCGTCCCAGACGGCGCGATAATCGGCGGACGGCTCCCCGAAGACATAGCTGCGCGTGATGTCGGAATTATATCCCTCAACCTGACACCCGGTATCGATGAGCACGACGTCGCCGCCTTTCAGCGCACGGTCTTTCTCCGGGCCATGCGGCAGCGCCGTATCGGCGCCGAAGGCGACGATGCAGAACGTATTGGCGCTTCCGCCAAGCGCGCGGTGCGTCGCGTCGATGAAGCGCGCGACGTCCGACGCCATCATTCCCTCTTTTAACTGCGCGCGAGCGCGGCGGTGCGTTTCTAGCGTGATCGTCTTTGCATATTGCATCAGCGCGATTTCCGCTGGCGATTTGCGCGCGCGCAGCGGCGCGGTCAGCGCAACGGCGTCCGTCAGCCGTTGATCGGCAATCTCGCGCCTTAACGCGCGATACATGAAGAGCGGCAAATCGCCGTCCACCGCAATTGTCATTCCATCCGCGCGGTCGGCGATCAGCCTGTAGGGGCTTTCCTCCTCCTCCCAGGTCAAAAGTTCGC
>JBBTJH010000047.1:0-4172 GCA_038059555.1 Pseudomonadota bacterium
TCATCGCCGGCGGCAATGGCAATGACACGATCCAGGGCGGCACGGAGAATGACACGCTCATCGGCGGCAATGGCTTTGACTATCTGCTCGGCCAGGACGGCAATGACTCGCTCATCGGCGACGATCTCGCCGACACGCTGGTCGGCGGGAACGGCAGCGACTTCCTCAATGGCGGCATCGACAATGACCGCCTCCTCGGCGATGCGCAGCACGATACGATCCTCGGCGATGCGGGCGATGACGTCATCGACGCCGGCACGGGGAACGACACCGTTGACGGCGGCGCTCAGCGCGACAGCGTCTTTGGCGGCTCGGGGTTTGACCTGATCGACGGCGGGGCCGGCAACGACACGCTGACCGGCGGCGCGGACGGCGACACGCTCAATGGCGGCGCCGGCTTCGACGTTCTGCAGGGCGACGCGGGCGACGACGTTCTCAACGGCGGCGCGTCGAACGACGTCATCTTCGGCAATGGCGGGAACGACACGATCATCTTCGAGATCGCCGGCGGAACCGACACCTTGCGCGACTTCACGTCAGGCGCTGCAAGCGAAGACGTCGTCAGCCTTGTCGGCTTCGGCGCGGCGTTCGACAGTTTCTCTGAGGTGATCGCCGCCGCGACGCAGACCGGCGCTCACGTCACCATCGACTTCGGCAATGGCGACGCCCTCATCATTCGAAACACTCTCGTCAGCGCCCTCCATGCGGACGATTTCACGTTCGGGTGAGGGCGCGAGACGCGCGAACATAGTGGGAACGGGAAGGATTGGTAAGGGGCGCGCGCCGCCGAAATTATTCTAGCCCCTGCAGGCCGACCATAGTATTGTTGGCTGTCAGGAAAGTAATTGAGGGGGAGGCCGCACCATGTGGACAGTCAGTTTAGGTGCGCTCGGCGGCGTTAGCGCCTCCCTCGCCAATCAAACGCTCACAGTCGCTCAGGCCGCCGTCGATTACTGGTCGCGCTATGTCGATAGCTCGCAGGCGTCGCTCGAGGTCCAAATATCCTTTGTCAATTTCGGCGATGGCACGCTTGCGCAAGGCGG
The DNA here is from genome assembly GCA_038059555.1 of Pseudomonadota bacterium. Classification (GTDB taxonomy): domain Bacteria; phylum Pseudomonadota; class Alphaproteobacteria; order Caulobacterales; family Parvularculaceae; genus Amphiplicatus. The sequence continues at coordinate 1,044 of JBBTJH010000047.1, forward strand.
TACCGATTTCTTTTTCGATTTCGCCGCTGGCGGGTTTGACTATTACGCGCCGAGCACTGTCATCGAATTGCTGACCGGGACCGATTCAAACGGTTCGGCGGCGGATGTGCAAATCGAGGTCGATGTGGCGACGTTGATCGCGGGCGAATTCAGTTTCGGGCCGCTCGCCGATGGCGTCTCGACGGGCGGTTCGGGGTATGATTTGTGGACGGTGCTCGTCCACGAGATAGGGCATGCGCTGGGATTCATCAGCAACCGCGACGTAAGCAGCACGGATCTTACGACGTTTGATCAATGGCTGTTCACGAATGCGGGCGGCGCATTTTTCTTTGACGGCCCGATCACCTCGCCGATTTTTCTGGCTGAAGATCTTTCTCATCTTCTAATCGCCAGCGTCATGCAACCCAGCCTGTCTCCGGGAGAGCATTTTTTGCTTTCGACGACAGAACTCGCGATGTTCGCGGATGTCGGCGTGCCATTGCTCCAGCCGACAGCCGGCGCCGACAGTCTTTCCGCAGGCCTGTTCGATCCGACGACCAATTCGCCGCAGGTCGATGGCCTTGCCGGCGACGACACCATAAGGGGTCTTCCAACTGACGATCGCTTGTTGGGCAATGTTGGAAACGACAGCTTATCAGGAAGTCTCGGCCTCGATGAGTTGATCGGCGGCGCGGGTTACGACACGCTGCTTGGCGGCGATGGCGACGACTTGCTGGATGGCGGAGACGGCGCTGATTCGATTGACGGCGGCGCGGGCGCCGACACCGTTACCTATCTTGGGTCAGCCAGTCCCGCGATCGTGTTGATCGGCAGCGCTTCGCCTCAAGGCGACGCAGCCGGCGACATTCTTTTGAATGTCGAGCACATCATCGGCAGCGCATTTGCCGACACCATCACAGGCGATAATAACGCAAATCGCATCGAAGGATTCCACGGCGCAGACCTTCTGGACGGCGGCGGCGGGAACGACACGCTTATCGGCGGAAGCCCGCTCGGTCTGGAGCACAGCACGCTAATCGGCGGCGCCGGCGCTGATCTGCTGCAGGATGCGACGCTCATTTCCTATATTTCGTCGTCGTCCGGCGTCAGCATCGACGTTCAATTCGGGCAATATCACGGCGGCGACGCGGAGGGGGATCAGGTTCAATTTCAGTCTGCTGAAACCCGCTTCGGAATCGTCGGATCTGGATTTAGCGATACGCTGGCGGGGTTTGATACTTACACTGACGAAATCGACGGGCTGGACGGCGATGACCGGATTTCTGGTCGTTCTGGCGATGATATTCTGACGGGCGATGCCGGGAACGACACGGTCGATGGCGGCGGCAGTAACGACCAGATCTCCGGGGGCGCCGGTTTCGATCTTCTCACTGGCGGCAACGGCAATGACACGGTCCTCGGCGGCACGGAGAACGACACCCTTTCCGGCGGCAAGGGCTTTGATTTTCTTCGCGGGGAGGACGGCAATGACTCGCTCATCGGCGACGATCTTGCCGATACGCTGATCGGCGGCAATGGCAGAGACTTCCTCAATGGCGGCATCGACAATGACCGCCTTTTTGGCGACGCGCAGCACGATACGATCCTCGGCGACGCGGGCGATGACGTCATCGACGCCGGCACGGGGAACGACTCGGTCGACGGCGGCGGGCAGCGCGACAGCGTCTTTGGCGGCTCGGGGTTCGACTTGATCGACGGCGGCAATGGCAACGACACGCTGACCGGCGGCACGGACGGCGACACGCTCAATGGCGGCGCCGGCTTCGACGTTCTGCAGGGCGACGCGGGCGACGACGTTCTCAACGGCGGCGCGTCGAACGACGTCATCTTCGGCAATGGCGGGAACGACACGATCATCTTCGAGATCGCCGGCGGAACCGACACCTTGCGCGACTTCACGTCAGGCGCTGCAAGCGAAGACGTCGTCAGCCTTGTCGGCTTCGGCGCGGCGTTCGACAGTTTCTCTGAGGTGATCGCCGCCGCGACGCAGACCGGCGCTCACGTCACCATCGACTTCGGCAATGGCGACGCCCTCATCATTCGAAACACTCTCGTCAGCGCCCTCCATGCGGACGATTTCACGTTCGGGTGAGGGCGCGTCCCCTCGCTGCGTTGCGGCTGGCAGAATTAGAGGCCGCCCCTCGAAAAACCGTATTGCCTGTGGAATAAACTGGCCGGACACCCGTCTGTGGGGTGACTGCGCTGGCTATCGCTTGGGCGCAATTGATCAACCGAAAGGCTAACCCCATGATTACAGGAACTAATTTCGGCGACGACCTCGAAGGCGGCTCGGCCGCGGACGTGATCGACGGGCTGGCCGGCGATGACACGTTGCGAGGGCGCAGCGGCGCCGACACGATTTTCGGCGGCCTCGGCAATGACGATCTCAAAGGTGACAGCGGCAATGACGGCGACGATGTGCTGGTGGGCGGGGCCGGGGCGGACGATCTGACCGGAGACATCGGCAATGACGTCCTCGATGGCGGCGCGGACGCCGACACGCTCGAAGGCGAGGCGGGCAATGACACCATGACCGGCGGCGCCGGCGGCGACAAGTTCGACATCGATCTTCTCGCCTTCGGCAACGACGTCATTACCGATTTCGGTTCGGGCGACTGGATCGATTTCAAGGATTCGGGTTTCATCGATGCAAACTGGACGATCTCGCAGAACGGCGCCGACGCCGTTATCTCGAACAACCAGAACGGGTCGACGTTCACGCTGCAAAACGTCTCCGCCTCAAATCTCGCCATCGCGGGCGGGGAAATTTTCTTTACCTCTGGCGGCGGTCAGACGGGCGGTTCCGGCGATGACGCGCTGCAGGGCGGCGGCGCGGCGGATTCGATGACCGGCGGCGACGGAAACGACTTCCTCAAAGGCCGCACCGGCAACGACACGCTCGATGGCGGCAACGGCAACGACACGCTGAAAGGCGATGAGGATGACGACAGCCTGATCGGCGGCAGCGGCGACGACTCGATTGAGGGCGATCTCGGCGACGACGTCATCGACGGGGGCGACGGCGCCGACAAGATCGAGGGATCTGAAGGCAACGACACCATGACCGGCGGCATTGGCCCGGACCAATTCGATTTTGACGATACGGATGCCTTCGGCGCCGACGTCATC
>JBBTJH010000048.1:0-5022 GCA_038059555.1 Pseudomonadota bacterium
CATCCGGTCGCAGCGCCCTTGCCGGATGAGACCCCGGCTCTGCGCGCTTCGCGCGGTGGCCGGGATGACGCTTTTTTTCCAATCCCAAATCCCTACCTCACCCTTTGTCATAAGAGGGAAACGCAATCGTAACCTTCAAGCCGCGCCGTTCGGCGCTGGCCGAGGATTCTCCGAGGAGAATCGAGCCTCTATGTGCGCGCGCGATCGCCGAGACGAGCGAGAGGCCAAGACCCGAGCCCGGCGTCGACCGGCTCTGCTCCAGCCGGACGAAGCGCTTTAGCACGCTGTCGCGCTCGGCTTCTGGAACGCCCGGCCCGTCGTCGAGCACGGAGAGTAAGACGCGGTTGTCCGAGCCCTTGCGAACGTCGATCCGGATGGTCGTTCCGCCGACGGCGTATTTCAGCGCATTATCGAGAAGGTTCGCGAGCGCCTGGCTGATCAGCGCGCGCGAGCCTCTGACCGGCGGCGCGGGCGCTGTTTTCAATTGCAGGACAAAGCCCGACTCTTGCGCGGCCGGTTCATAGAGCTCGACCATTTCCTGCGCGATGGCGACGAGATCGACCGCCTCCATCTGGCCGGCCCCCTCGCCCGATTCGATTCGGGCGATGGACAAGAGCGCGTTGAAGGTCGTGATCATCCCTTCCGCGTCGTCGAGCGTTGCTCGCAACGCCTCCTCCTTTTCGGAGGGGCTGCTTTTCAAGGCCTCGTTGAGGCGTCCGCGGATGCGGTTCAAGGGCGAGCGCAAATCATGGGCGATATTATCGGAGACCTCGCGCATGCCGCCCATCAGCCGCTCGATCTGGTCGAGCATGGCGTTCAGATTGATCGCGAGGTTTTCAATCTCATCGCCGACGCCGGTGAGCGCGATGCGCTTTGAGAGATCGCCGTCGCGAATGGCTCTCGCCGTGCGATTGACGCTGTCGACCCGTTGCAGCAGCGTTCGCGAAAAGAAAAGCCCGATGATGATGCCGAGCCCGATCGTCGCCGCGCCGATTCGCGTCATCAGCGCCTGGCTTCGTTTTCTGAGCGCCTCCCTTGTCGAAATGTCGCGCGCCACAAAAACGAGAAACGACGTCTCGGCGTCGGGCGCGGCCTTGAAGCGGCGAATTTTTCCGCGCGCTTCACGGGTGTCGATGCCGATCTCGCGGCCCGCCGCATCAAGGCGCGGCCGCTCAAAGGTGAAATTGAAAAAGCCCTCGCCGGCCGAGAGCGCTTCGGGCGGCAGCGCCGAGAGATTGCCGGAAAGGACCGCACCCGACGGCGCGCCGATCAGCATGTAAAGACCGTCGTCGCGCCACGCCGCCCGCTCGCGGACGACCCGCCGCAACACCCCGGCTCCCTCCGTCGAGAACACCTCGGAGAGCACCTGGATTTCCTGATCGAGGATCAGATCCGTCTGCTTCGAGACGACGCCGAAGGTCGACTGATAGAAAAGATAGCCGAGCAACGCGACCGCAATCGCGAACACGACGACGTAGACGATCGTGAACCGAAAAGTCGTTGTGCGAAGGAGGCGGAGCATGAGCGGATGGGTAAAAGGTTCTGGGGTCCAGGGCTTTAAGGAAGGCGGCGGCGATGCGCCAACCTAACCCCTAGTCCCCTAAAACCCAAAACCTAATCTCCGTCGGCGATCGTATAGCCGGCGCCGCGAATCGTCTTCAAAAGCGCGGTGTCGAAATCCTTGTCGATTTTCGAGCGCAGGCGCGAAATATGGACGTCGATGACGTTCGTCTGCGGATCGAAATGATATTCCCAGACGTTTTCGAGCAGCATGGTTCTGGTGACGACCTGGCCCGCGTGCCGCATCAGATATTCGAGCAGGCGGAATTCGCGCGGCTGGAGGTCGATTTTCTTGCCCGCCCGGCGGACCGTGCGCGTGATGACGTCGATTTCAAGATCGCCGATCGCATAGCGGGTCGTCACCGTCGAGGGCGCCGTATGCCGCCGCCGGCCGAGCGCTTCGACGCGCGCGAGAAGCTCCGGGAACGCATAAGGCTTCACCAGATAATCGTCGCCGCCGGCCTTGAAGCCCTTGACGCGATCGTCAACTTCGCCGAGCGCCGACAAGAACAGCGCCGGCGTCTCGTCGCCGCCGGCGCGGCGTTTTGAAAGCAGCGTCACGCCGTCGAGTTTGGGCAGCATGCGGTCGATGACATAGGCGTCGTAATCGCCGGCGCCCGCCATGTTGAGACCGACCTCGCCGTCCATCGCATGATCGACGACATGCCCCGCCTCGCGCAGTCCTTTCGAGACATGCGCTGCCGCTTCATTATCGTCTTCGACAACGAGGATTCTCATGGTTCATTCCAATATAGGGCGGGTTGAGCCTGACGATGCCCGCCAATTCAGCAACAGATAGCAGGCGGGTATCGCTTCGCTCAACCCGCCTTACGAACTCCTAACGAACCAAGCGCTGCCTAACCCTTCTTGATGGAGAGGGCGCTGAACTGTTTAGCCTCGCCAAACTGCAGACGGAGAAGCACCGCTTCCTTGCCAGCCTTTTGCGCGTCGGCGATTTTCGTCTTGAGCGTCGCCGTCGAGGTCACTGGAGCGCCGTCGATCTGCAAGATGACGACGCCGGGGTTGAGCCCCGCTTTTTCCGCCGGGCTCCCCGGTTTGACCGCCGTCACCAGGACGCCCGTAACGCCGTCCGGAATGCGGAACTGCTGGCGCATCGTATCGGTGATGTCGGCGGCGCGAAGCCCGACGTCTTTCGACAGCGAATCTTCGGATTTCGACGGCGCCGCGTCATTCGACGCGACTGTTTCCTTGTCGCGCTGGCCGAGCGTCACGGTGAGGTCTTTTTGCGCGCCATTGCGCAGCACCGTGATTTTCGACTTCTCTCCCGGCGGCAGCGCGGAAATCGAGCGCGTCAGATCTGTGGGCGACGCGATCGTTTTGCCGTTCAGCCTCAAGATGAGATCGCCGCTCACAACGCCCGCCTTGAAGGCCGGCGTTCCTTCGAGCACTTCAGAGACGAGCGCGCCGTCTGTTTCCTTGCGGCCGAGCGCGGCGGCGATTTCGGTCGTCACCGGCTGGATCGAAACGCCGAGCCAGCCGCGCGTCACCGAGCCCGATGAAATCAGCTGCGTGACGGTTTCTTTCGCGACTTTCGAGGGTATCGCGAACCCGATGCCGACGCTGCCGCCGTTCGGAGAATAGATCGCCGTGTTGACGCCGACGACGCGGCCCTTGAGATCGAAGGTCGGCCCGCCCGAATTGCCGCGATTGATCGGCGCGTCGATCTGGACGAAGTCGAGGAACTGGCCCTCGCGATTTTGCCCGCCGATCGCCGAGACGATGCCGCTCGTCACCGAGCCGCCAAGGCCGAAGGGATTGCCGACCGCGATGACCCAGTCACCGACGCGAAGGGAAACGTCCTCCGCGAACTGAACATAGGCCTGGCCCTTGGGCGGATCGACTTTCAAAACGGCGAGATCGGTGAGCGGATCGGCGCCGACAAGTTTCGCCGCGATCTCGCTGCCGTCCGACAGCCGGACCTTGATTTCGTCGGCGTCTTCGATGACGTGGTTATTGGTGACGATGTGCCCTTGCGCGTCGATGAAAAAGCCCGAGCCTTCCGCTTCAAGATGCTGCGGCCCGCCGCCGTCAAATCCCTGGCCGCCATCTTCGGGACTGCTTCCGTCCGGCGTACCGAAGCGGTACTGGAAAAATTGCTGCATCTCTGGCGGGACTTGAGGAGCTTCGACTTCTTTCTCGACCAGCACGCTGACGACGCTCGGCGCGACGCGCTCGACGAGATCGGCGAACGACAGCGATCCGTCGACGGCGGCGGGCGGCGGCGCAACGAGGCGCGGCGCCTGCGCGCTGGCGCCTGGAAGAAGCAGCACGCCGGCGCCGGAGAGAGCGATCGCTCCGGCGACACCCGCCATCAACCCGTTTCGAAATCCTTTGGTCTTCAACACACTCATTTTTGTTCCTTGCGATGGCTTTTCTGCGCCGCCCGTCCTGGAGATCATCTCATGCGCCTTATCGGCTACAAAGATAAATGCCGGGATGGCGGCGGAAACCCGGCGGGGCGAATTAAACTTTGTCAAGAATTTAAGGCCGGAATTCGGCGTTTCAATCCTCCTGCGGCAAAAGGCGGGAGCTGATTTCAACCCCTTGCGTCACCATTCGTTGAACCGGGCAGCGATCCGCGATCTCGGAGATGCGGCGGCGCTGCTCGTCGTCGAGCGGCCCCAGGAGCGCCATGGTCTTTTCGAGGACAGGCGCTGAGTGCGCGTCGCCGCCTTGCGCACGTTTCACCTCGATCGAGGCGGCTTCGAGCGGCCAGCCTTTGCGCTCAGCATACATCCGCATGGTGATGACGCCGCAGGCGGCGACGGCCGCCTCGAGCGTGCGCGTCGGATTAGGGCCGAGCCCCGAGCCGCCATCGGCCGGATCGGCGTCGATCACAAAGGGGTGACCGTCGATTGACAGCGCGACGGCGAAGCGCTCGCCTTGCATCGTCTCGGCTCTGGCGCCGCCAAAAAAATCGGGAGGAAACTCAATCCCGCTCGCGGCGGCGCCGACATAGCGCGAGGCCCAGGCGGCGATAATCGCGGCCGCATAGCGCGCGTCAGCCGGATCAGAGAGGAGATGATCGGCGCCGTCGAGGCTCACAAAACTCTTCGGATGCTTTGCCGCCATGAAGAGACGGCTCGCGTTCTCGACGCCGACCGTTTGATCGCGCGGCGCGTGCAAGATGAGCAAGGGCCTCGCCAGCGCTGCGGCCGCCTTCAAGACGTCGGCGCTTTCGATATCGTCGATGAACTGTTTTTTGATGGTGAACGCCCGCCCGGCGAGCGAGACGCTCGCGGCGCCGTCGCGAAGGATGTCGCCGCGCTTCTCGCCGAACTGATGGGCGACATGCGCGGCCTCGGCCGGCGCGCCGATGACGGCGACGCCTTTTATCTCCGGGATTTTTCCCGCCGCGACAATCGCGGCAGCGCCCCCGAGCGAATGGCCGATGAGGATCGCGGGCGCTTCCTGGAGGCCGGCGCAGCCGAGGTCCGCGAG
>JBBTJH010000049.1:0-3618 GCA_038059555.1 Pseudomonadota bacterium
CACGATCTTGGCGACGATGCCGGCGCCGACCGTGCGGCCGCCTTCGCGAATGGCGAAGCGCAGCTTTTCTTCCATCGCGATCGGCACGATCAACTCGACGTTGATCTCGACGTTATCGCCCGGCATGACCATCTCAACGCCTTCTTTAAGCGTCACGACGCCAGTCACGTCGGTTGTGCGGAAGTAGAATTGCGGCCGGTAATTCGTGAAGAACGGCGTGTGGCGCCCGCCCTCTTCCTTCGTCAGAATATAGGCTTCCGCGACGAAGTTCGTGTGCGGCGTCACCGAGCCCGGCTTGCAAAGAACCTGGCCGCGCTCAACGCCCGCGCGATCGATCCCGCGAAGGAGGACGCCGACATTGTCGCCAGCCTCTCCGCGATCGAGGAGCTTACGGAACATTTCAACGCCCGTGCAGGTCGTTTTGGTGGTCGCGCGGATGCCGATGATTTCAAGTTCGTCGCCGACATTGACGATGCCACGCTCAACGCGGCCGGTCACGACGGTGCCGCGGCCCGAGATCGAAAACACGTCTTCGATCGGCAGGAGGAACGGCTGGTCAATCGGACGCTTGGGGGTCGGGATGTAGCTGTCGACCGCTTCAAGAAGCTTTCTGATCGCCTGCGCGCCGATTTCCGACTCTTCGCCCTCGAGCGCTTTCAGCGCGGAGCCTTTGATGATCGGAATGTCGTCGCCTGGGAATTCGTATTTCGAGAGCAGCTCGCGGATTTCCATTTCGACGAGGTCGATCAGCTCGGGGTCGTCGACCATATCGACTTTGTTCATGAAAACGACGATCGCCGGAACGCCGACCTGACGGGCGAGCAGGATGTGCTCGCGGGTCTGCGGCATCGGGCCGTCATTGGCCGACACGACGAGGATCGCGCCGTCCATCTGCGCGGCTCCGGTGATCATGTTCTTCACATAGTCGGCGTGGCCGGGGCAGTCGACATGGGCGTAATGGCGGTTCGGCGTTTCGTATTCAACGTGAGCCGTGTTGATCGTGATCCCGCGCGCCTTTTCCTCCGGCGCAGCGTCGATCTGGTCATACGCCTTGAACTCGCCGAAATACTTCGTAATGGCGGCCGTCAGGGTCGTTTTGCCGTGGTCGACGTGACCGATCGTGCCGACGTTCGCATGCGGCTTGTTGCGTTCGAACTTAGCTTTTCCCATTTTACCTTCTCCGTCTTCTGACGACTTTGCGTTCTTCGTTCTCAGGTTATCTGGCCGTTAACCGGCCATCTTAGCCTGAACTTCTTCCTGCACGTTTTTCGGCACCTGCTCGTAGTGATCGAACTGCATCGTGTAGTTCGCACGGCCTTGTGTTTGCGACCGCAACGTATTGACGTAGCCGAACATGTTCGCAAGCGGCACCATGGCATGCACGACATTGGCGTTGCCGCGCATTTCCTGATTCTGAATTTGGCCGCGGCGGGAGTTAAGATCGCCGATGACCGTTCCGGTGTATTCTTCCGGCGCGACGACTTCGACTTTCATGATCGGCTCAAGGAGCGCCATGCCGAGATGGCTCTTGGCTTCGCGCATCGCCGCGCGAGCCGCGATTTCGAAGGCGAGAACCGATGAGTCGACGTCATGGAAGGCGCCGTCGATCAGCTCGATTTTGAAGTCGAGGATCGGGAAGCCGACGAGCATGCCGGCGTTGCGGATCGAGTCGACGCCCTTGATGACGCCCGGGATGTATTCGCGCGGAATAGAGCCGCCGACGATCTTCGACTCGAACTCGTACCCTTTGCCCGGCTCTTGCGGAATGATGTTGATTTTGAGACGCGCAAACTGTCCGGTGCCGCCCGTCTGTTTTTTGTGCGTGTAGTCAATCGTATAGGGACGCGTGAAGCATTCGCGGTACGCCACCTGCGGCGCGCCGACATTGGCCTCAACCTTGAACTCGCGTCTCATGCGATCGACGAGGATATCGAGGTGAAGTTCACCCATTCCTTTGATGATCGTCTGGCCCGACTCTTCGTCCGTCGAAACGCGGAACGACGGGTCTTCCGCCGCGAGACGCTGAAGCGCGAGGCCCATCTTTTCCTGGTCGGCCTTGGTTTTCGGTTCAACCGCGAGTTCGATGACCGGCTCCGGGAACACCATGCGCTCAAGGACGACCGGTTTGGCCGGGTCGCACAGCGTGTCGCCGGTCGTCGTGTCTTTAAGACCGACAACGGCGATGATGTCGCCGGCATAGGCTTCTTTGACGTCCTGACGGTCATTCGCATGCATCTGAACCATGCGGCCGATGCGCTCTTTTTTGCCTTTGACGGTGTTCAAAAGGCCCGTGCCGGATTCGAGATGGCCCGAGTACACGCGGCAGAATGTCAGCGAGCCGACAAACGGGTCGTTCATGATCTTGAACGCCAGCATCGCCAGCGGCTCTTCATCCGATGAGTGGCGGACGAGTTCTTCTTCGGTGTCCGGATGAATGCCTTTGATCGCAGCGACTTCATTCGGGCTCGGCAGATAGTCAACAACCGCATCAAGAAGCGGCTGAACGCCTTTGTTCTTGAAGGCTGAGCCGCAAAGAACCGGATACCAGGCGCCGGCGCCGACCGCTTTGCGGATGAGGCGCTTCAGCGTCGCAATGTCAATTTCCTTGCCATCGAGATAGTCGGCCATGACGTCGTCATCGAGTTCGACGCAAGCCTCGACCATCGCAGCGCGGTACTCTTCCGCCTTCGCCTGCATGTCGACCGGGATCGGCTCGTCATGAAAGCTAGCGCCGAGCGTTTCTTCTTCCCAGATGATCGATTTCATCTCGAGAAGATCGACGACGCCTTTGAAGGTCGATTCAATGCCGATCGGCAGCTGCAGCGGAACCGCTTTGACGCCGAGACGCTGCTTGATCGAGTCGAGGCAGAAATAAAAATCCGCGCCGATCTTGTCCATTTTATTGGCGAAGATGATGCGCGGAACATGGTATTTGTCGCCCTGACGCCAGACCGTCTCGGTCTGCGGCTCGACGCCCTGGTTGCCATCGAGCAAAACAACAGCGCCGTCGAGAACGCGCAAGCTGCGCTCGACTTCGATCGTGAAGTCGACGTGGCCCGGCGTGTCGATAATGTTGAGGCGGCGTTCTTTCCAGAAACAGGTGGTCGCGGCCGAGGTGATCGTAATCCCCCGCTCCTGCTCCTGCTCCATCCAGTCCATCGTCGCGGCGCCGTCATGGACTTCGCCGATCTTATGGCTCTTGCCCGTGTAATACAGCACGCGCTCAGTCGTCGTCGTCTTGCCCGCATCGATGTGGGCCATGATGCCGAAGTTCCGGTAGTCTTTAAGGTCGTGCGTGCGGGCCATCGGGCTCGTTCCTCAATACTCTGAAAGCGCTACCAGCGATAATGCGAGAAAGCGCGGTTGGCTTCCGCCATCCGGTGGGTGTCTTCGCGCTTTTTGACCGCCGAACCGCGGTTTTGAGCTGCGTCCATGATTTCATTCGACAAGCGATCGACCATGGTCGTTTCGTTGCGCGAGCGTGCGGCGCTGATGATCCAGCGCATCGCGAGCGCCATGCGGCGCTCCGGCCGAACTTCGACCGGCACCTGATAGGTGGCGCCGCCGACACGGCGTGAGCGGACCTCGATCGACGGCATGACGTTATCGAGCGCTTCC
>JBBTJH010000050.1:0-4444 GCA_038059555.1 Pseudomonadota bacterium
AGATTTGCGATAGGGCGATGAAGAGGTGACGGAATGCCCCCCAAGCTCGACGCCGACATGCGATCCGTCTTTCGCGGTCAGATCGTTCGCCCACCAGGTGTGGGTGTCGCCGGTGATGACGACAATGCCGTCGGCGCCGGAAACTTTCGCCGCTTCATAAAAGCGCTCGCGCGACGCCGGATAGCCGTCCCAGGCGTCGAGATTGGTCGGAAGGCCAAGCGTTGAAAATTTGACAAAGGAGCGCGCCTGATCCCATTGCGCTTCGAGTTGTTGAATGTCTTCTTCGGTGAGATGCGGCTCAAGATTTGGCGCCGTCACTTTCGCCATCACCACCTGATTGGCGATGAGACGCCAAGGCTGGCCTTCAAGCGTCGACTGGCGCAAGGCGTTTTGTACGAACGCCGTTTGCTCAGCGCCCATCATCTCGCGCCCCTGCGCCCATAAGATGTTGTCGCGGAAATCGGCGACCGCTTCGGGCGAGGTCAGCGTCGGGACGATTTCATTATATTCAAACGGCTTTTCGCGCGCCATCAGGCGGGTCTCCAACGCAACCACCGTCAGCAGATCGCCATAGGAGAACGCGCGGAAAATCGCCTCGCGCGAGCGCCCGGGGGCCGGCTCCCGGATCGGCATCCATTCGTAATAGGCCTGCAGCGCGGCGCGTTTTCGCGCCTGCCAGTCGCCCTCGGTTTCCGGCTCATGGTTTTCGGCGCCGCCGGACCAGCTGTCATTGGCGGTTTCGTGATCGTCCCAGATCGTGATGAAGGGATGCGCGGCGTGCGCCGCTTGCAGGCTCGGATCCGCCTTATACTGAGCATGGCGCGTGCGGTAATCCGCGAGCGTCGTCACCTCATGGGGCGGCTGGTGCGGACGCCCAAGACGGGCGCCTTCCTCGGCGCCGTATTCGCCGGCCGAAGCGCCATATTCGTAGATGTAGTCGCCAAGATGAATGACGGCGTCGAGATCGTCCCGCCGCGCGACGAGGTCATAGACATTGAAATAGCCGAAGGGGAAGTTCGAGCAGGAAACGACGCCGAAGCGCGCCTCTCCGAGCGCGCCCGCCGCGAGCGTTTTCGTGCGCCCGACCGGCGATGTCGCGTCGCCCACCCTGAACCGATAGAAATAATGGGTTCCGGGCTGCAGGCCTTCCGCGATAACTTTGACCGTATGATCGCTGTCGGCGTTGGCGGCCGCGTCGCCTGAGGCTTCGAGCGCTGAAAACCCCTCATCTGATGCAATCTCCCAGGCGATTTGGGTCTCGCCGCCGCCCGGTACGCTGACGCGCGTCCACAAGACGATGCTGTCGGGGCCCGGATCGCCGCTCGCAATCCCGTGCGCGAAAACAGCGTCCGCGTCGCCCGCAACCGCTTCGTATTTTTGCCGCGGCGCCGGAGCCGAGCACGCGGCGGCGCCCGCGATAAGGGTTGCGCTGATCGCCGCGCGGCGCGTGATTTTTGACATGAAATTCCTTTCGTCGCGAATTCGGGTCGTTTCGGCGCAGCGAAGGCTGCCGCCCGGACTTCTATCTGCCGCAAAATGCTCTAAGTTGGCGACAGTTTCATGCAATTCGGGGTGAAAAGCGACATGCGAATGAAGTCCCACCTGGCGGCCGCGACGTTCGCCGCCATTCTCGCCGCAGCCGGGTGCGGCGGCAAAAGCGACAAGGCGGCTGACGCCGCCAAAGAGGGCGCCGGCAAGGGCGACAAAGCGGCGAGCGCTGAGGCCGGGCCGCCGAGCCGCTGGGCTTCCGACCCGTTCCCCTCGACTTATACGCCTTATGCGTCGAAGACGACGGTCATTCGCGGCGCGACCATTTTGACCGGCGCCGGCGACAAGATCGACAACGGCACGGTTGTGATCGAGAACGGCAAGATCGCCAGTGTCGGCGGCGCCGATCTCGCAGCGCCCGAAGGCGCGGTCGTCATCGACGCCAAAGGCAAATGGGTGACCCCCGGCATCATCGACGTCCACTCGCACCTTGGCGATTATCCCTCGCCGCAAACGCAATCGACCTCGGACGGCAATGAGGCGACAGCGCCCAACACCTCGCAGGTCTGGGCCGAACATTCCGTCTGGCCGCAAGACGCCGGCTTTACGCGCGCGCTCGCCGGCGGCATCACCTCGCTGCAAGTGCTCCCGGGCTCGGCTAATCTTTTCGGCGGCCGCTCGGCGATCTTGAAAAACGTTCCCTCGCGCACCGTGCAGGGAATGAAATTCCCCGGCGCGCCTTACGGCCTTAAAATGGCCTGCGGTGAAAACCCCAAGCGCGTTTACGGCGAGAAGGGCGGGCCATCGACCCGCATGGCGAATTTCGCCGGCTATCGCGCCGCGTGGATCGAGGCGGCCGAGTACAAAAAGAAGTGGGAGAAATACTGGGACGAGAAAGACGCCTTCGACAAAAAGAACGGCGGCAAGAAAAAACCCGCCAAGGACGCCAAGAGCGAAGGCGGCGACAAGGAGCCGGAAGCGCCGTCGCGCGATCTGAAACTCGAAACGCTGGCGATGGTTTTGAACGGCGACATCACCGTCAACATGCATTGCTATCGCGGCGATGAGATGGCGCAAGTCATCGATATGGCGAAGGAATTCGGCTACAAAGTGACGACGTTCCACCACGCGGTCGAGGCCTACAAAGTCGCCGATCTGCTGGCGGAAAACGGCATTTGCGCGGCTGTCTGGGCCGACTGGTGGGGCTTCAAGCTTGAGGCGTACGATTCGGTGCGTGAGAACGCCGCGCTCGTCGATGCGCAGCCGAACGGCTGCACGATCATTCACTCGGATGACGAATACGGCATTCAGCGCCTCAATCAGGAAGCCGGCAAAGCGATGGCCGACGGCAACCGGATGGGCCTTAAAATCACGCCGGAACACGCGATGAAATGGCTGACGCTCAATCCTGCGACCGCCCTTCGCGTCGCCGATAAAACCGGCTCGCTCGAAACCGGCAAGATGGCCGATGTCGTCATCTGGAACGCCAATCCGTTTTCGGTCTACGCCAAGACCGAAAAAGTCTTCGTCGACGGCGCGCTGCTTTATGATGCGAGCGATCCCAAACGCTCGCCGCGCATGGATTTTGAAATCGGCCAGGACGGCCAGGGCTTCACCGGCGGATCGGGGCAATAACCATGAAAAAACTCGCAACGAAACTATTCGCATCATCGCTCGCCGTCCTCGCGGCGTCGGTCTCGCTCGCGGCCGCGCAAAGTGCGGCCCAAAATGCAGGTTCGGCGATCGCGATCCAGAACGCGCGCGTTTTCACGATGGCCGGCGGCGCGCCGATCGAGAATGGCGACGTCATTATCCGCGACGGCGTCATTGTCGGCGTCGGTCAGGATCTGACGCCGCCCGAAGGCGCGACGGTCATCAATGCGCAAGGGCGCATCGTGACGCCCGGGCTCTTTGCGCCGTGGTCGCAGATCGGCCTTGTCGAGCTTGGCCTCGACGAGGAAGCAAACGATTCCTCGACCGACAGCGACTTTTCCTTGTCGGCCGCGCTCGATGCGACCGACGCCTTCAACCCTGCGTCGACGCTGATCGCGATCAACAGAGCGGGCGGCGTGACGCGCGCGATTTCGGCCCCCGATTTCGGGGTGAAGATGTTCGGCGGCCAAGGCGCGATCGTCGATCTCTCGGGCCGCTCCAATTCGGTGACGCGCGCCCAGGCGGTGCAATCGGCGGCGATGGGCGCCGCCGGCATCGGCTATAATGGCGGCACGCGGCTTGGAAACTGGGCCTCGCTCCGCGACGCGCTCGATCAAGCGCTGATCTACGCCGCGAACCCGTCCGCTTATGTGATGCGGCCGCGTCAGGGCGGTCTCTCTATCGGGGATCTGAAAGCCCTCGGCCCCGTCGCGCAAGGGCGAGAGCCTCTCGTCGTCGCCCTCAACAGCGTCACCGACATCCGTGCGCTGATCAAACTGAAAGCCGCCTACAATCTCAACGTCATCATCCTCGGCGGCTCGCAAGGCCATTTGATCGCCAATGAAATCGCGGCGGCGAAAATTCCGGTGCTCGTCAATCCGATCTTCAACCTCCCCTCGCAGTTTGAAGACCTCGCCTCGACGCAGGCGAGCGCGGCAAAGCTCAACGCGGCCGGCGTCACCATCGCCTTCGCCAGCTCCTACGCCGGCACGCACAATCTCCGCCTGCTGCCGCAGGTCGCCGGCAACGCCGTCGCCAACGGGCTTCCCTATCACGCGGCGCTCGCAGCGCTGACGATCAACCCGGCGAAGATCTATGGCGTCGCCGACCGTCTCGGCTCGCTTGAAATCGGCAAGGCGGCCGACGTCGTCATCTGGGACGGCGACCCCTTCGAGACCTCGACGCGGCCGATCGCGGTCCTCATCGACGGGCGCGTCACCTCGCTGAAGAACCGCCAGACCATGCTGCGCGACCGCTACAAGGACCTCTCGAAGGGCGATCTCCCGATCGCCTATCGCGGCGC
>JBBTJH010000051.1:0-5176 GCA_038059555.1 Pseudomonadota bacterium
AGCGTTTCATCCTTTGCGATCACATAGACAGTGTCGCGCCCATAGAGCGCCGAGCGCGGCAGGATAACCGCATCATCGATCGGCTTGCCGGTGATGCGGGCGTCGACAAAAAGGCCCATGGCGAGGGGCGTGCCATTATCGGCGCCTGCGCCGTAGGGGTCTTCAACGACGGCAATCGCCGAGACCTGACGCGTCGCCGGGTCGATGGCGCCGTCGGTTCTGGCGATCCGCGCATTCCACTGGTGAAATTCGCCCGCAATCGTCGCCGACAGCGTGACGGGAGGGCCTTTAACTTCCGGTGTTTCAAAAAACGCGATGGAGAGACCGGATTTTGCAAGATCGCTATCGGTCAGCGGCAGACGCACTTCCGCAACGTCGGTTGAAAAGATCCGTCCGATCGGCGCGCCGGGCGAGATGAATTGTCCGGCGCCGGCCGTGCGGTCGCGGACGCGTCCCTTGAAGGGCGCCCGAATTTCCGTCCGGCGTAGGTTTAGCGCGGCGGAGGTGTAATCCGCCTTCGCCGCCTCATAGGCGGCGCGCGCCTGCGCGAGCTGGGGCATGCGAAGCGTCAATTCGCTCGGGTCGCCTTCACGGCCGAGCGCATCGTAATCCTTGCGCGCGAGCTCTGATTCGGCTTCCTCGCGGCGGAGCAGTTCTTCCGCCTGAGCGACGCGCGCTTTGGCCCCGGCGACGGCCGCCCGGTAATTTGCGTCTTCGATTTTGACCAGAAGATCGCCTTCGTTGAAGGCGCCGCCGACGACAAAAGCGTCAGACGTTTTGACGACGCGTCCGGCAACTTCTGCGGTCAGGTTAATATCGGTGCGCGGCTTCACTTCGCCTTGCGCGGTGACGTCGAGCGTGACCGAGCGCGGCTCCGCGACCGCAAAAAAGACGGCGGGCGGGGCGAGGGCGACTTCTTTCGGCACGATTTTCGGCCGCATCGCGCCCATGACGCTGATCAGCGCAATGCCGCCGGCTATGATGCCGACGGTCCCCACGATGGTTGCAATTTTCCGGAACATTACTCTTACTGAGCCCCTGTACGTGACCTTAATTGACCGGCGTTGTTTCCGCCGCCGCGACGGCGGTCGTTTCCGCGATGAAGTCGCCGCCGATCGCGAGATAGAGCGCGACGCGGTTCGATACGCGCTGGCGCTGCGTCTGGATGTAGGAACTTTCGGCCGAGATGCGGCGCGTCTGCGCATTAAGAAGATCAAAGATCGTCGCAGTGCCGCTGGCGTAGCGGCGCTCGGTCAGATCTTCTGCGGCGGCCGCTTCTTCAAATGCGAGTTTCAGCGCATTTTCGCCCGCCGCAAGATAAGTCTCGGCGTCGATGGCGTTCTCGGCCTCTTCATAGGCCTGCAGCGCCGTCTGCGCGTAGGAGAGGAGAGACGCCTCCGCGACGGCGCGCTGGCGCTTGATGTTGGCGCGAACCCGTCCGCCCTGAAACAGCGGCTGAAAGAGGCCCGCGGCGATGTTGCCGGCGATACGCTCGGGATCGATGAGGTCCGAAAGGTCCGGCCCGCTGGAGCCGATTTGCGATGAAATCGTAAGGCGCGGCAGCAGCGCTTTCCGCGCCGCGCGGGCGCGAAGCCCGCTCGCTTCCATGCGCGCTTCGGCGGCGATGAGGTCTGGACGGCGCGCGAGAATGTCGCCAGGCGCGCCAGCGCCCGCGAGCATCGGCAATTCGGGAAGCTTTTCAACGGCCGCAAGCTCCGCCGCCGGATAGCGGCCGAGCAGCACTTCGAGGCGCCGAGAGGCTTCTTTCTCATTGCGCTGCCGGAAGGCGAGATTCGCTTGGCTCGATCCTAGCGCGGAGCGGGAAAGCCGCACATCAAGGCTCGACGCGACACCACGTTCGTAGCGCCGCTCGGTGACGTTGAGATTGCTCTCCCGCGCGGCGACATCGCGCTCGGCAAGCTCTCGCTGCTGGCGCGCTTCAATGAGACCGAACCATGTCTGCGTTACAGCGCCGGCGATCGAGAGGCGGGCGCCTTCAAATTCCGCAAGGCTCGCTTTCGCGTCCTTGTAAGCGGCGCGCGTTTCATCGGTCAGCCGGCCCCAGATATCGAGTTCCCACGAGAGCTGGGCGCCTAGCGAATAATTGTTGATGTAGATGCGACGATTGGGGAGCGGGCTTTCCGCGATACCGTCCTGTCCCTGCGTGCCGCCGACAGCGCCGATGAAGAGATCGAGGCCGTCGAGTTTGCCGTCGCCATCCGCGTCGACGCCGAATTGCTGTTCTAGCTCTTTCGCGCTGAGCCCGCCGACCGAGCCGCCGGCGCCGCCGGCTTGCGCCGCCAAAGAAGGATCGGTGACGATAGCGTTACGGCTGGCGCCGCCTTGAGCATTCAACTGCGGGAGGAGATTGGCGCGGGTGATCTTTGCGCCCGCGCGCGCCGATTCAAGGTTTGCCGCCGCGATCTGCAGCGAATTGTTGTGGACCATCGCTTCATTGACGAGACCATAAAGCGCCTGATCCCCAAAAGGCGCGAGCCAGTCGCCGACCGGCGGGTCCGCGACATCGTCCGCCGCCGCCCATTTGGCTGGCGCTTCGGGTAGCTGCGTATTGAGGAGTTCATCATCGACGCTGGCGCAACCCACCGCCAGCAGGGCGAGGAGTGAAACGCTTCCTCTCAACATGCAGTCCTCCAAAAATCGCCGCGCCGCTCGAAGCGCTTGTTTTCCGACAAAAGCGTTTCCGCAACCAACCTCAAGGGCTTAGCGCCAAGCAGAGGCACGGTTGCGACAAGCCGGGTTTCAGGCGTCGCCGCCCGGCTTTTCATATATTGGTATAGTTAACCCTTTTTCGCTCCCCCGAGGCGTTTTAGGCCCAGAATTCCGCCTAAAGTGTGGAGTTAATGACACTCTAACAAGGTTATCGGCCCGCCTTTTAGGGGCGGGCCGACCAAAACAATCCTTAAAAGCGCGAAAAACCGTCTATTCGACCGGTTTCAAGCTGGGGTTTTCGACCCAGCCGACATTGCCGTTTTCGTCCTCGACTTCCCACCAGAGGTCTTCTTTGGCGCCAGTCGGGTAGACGACATCGCCTTTTTCGAGGGTCCGCACCGAGCTTGAGGATGCTGACGGCGAGCGCTTCAGCTCGACGCTTTTGGCGCTGACCTTGAAGGTTTCCTTCGGCGCCGCAGCCGCCGCTTCCGCCGGTAAGCCGCCGAGTTGTCCAACGATCTGGCGATAGGCGTCGAGGAAAGCGAAGGTGACGACCTTGCCGACTTCGGTGTCCTCATAGCCGCCGCCGACAGCGCCGCCAAAGCCGTAGCCGCCGCCGACAGCAAACCCGATATCCTTTTTCGAGGCGGAACCCTCGGCCGTCGCTTCAATTTCCGACGTTCTGACATTCATCAGCGTCAGGACAGTTTGCGCTTCGACGCGCTTCGATTTGACGCCGCCAAGAACGCCGCCAAGACGTCCGCCGATAACCGCACCGGCGACGCCGCCGACAGCGCTTCCGCCGGCATTGGAATCCGTATTGGCGATATCGGCAATGAGAACGTAATCGGCGGCTTTCACCTGACCGCCGCCCATGTTGGAGCCTTTTTGCAGTTGCCCGCCCCCGGCAAGCGCGCGCTCGCGCTCCAGCGCTGACATGCCCGCACCGCGATCAACGAGCTTGAAGCATTTCGATTTGCCGACAAACGCCTTCAACAGGACCGAGGGCGCGCCGAGATTGTAATAGGTCCAGCCCTGTCCCTCGCCATCGACGATTGCGACCGAGCCGAGACTATGGTCGCAAATCGGCAATTCGACATTCTTGGTTGAGCCGCGCTCGTTATCGACGCCGTCGTCGGTCCCTTTACGTTTTGAGAGCGCCGGGCCGGTCGTCGCCAGTAATGCCGCCGAACAAATAAGCGCCGTCTTGAGAATTGCAGATTTCATGAAAGCCCCCCTTGGGTGTGAAAAAAGAATCGCCGGGAAGATGACATTTGGCGATGCACGCTGCAATGCGTCGCCGGATGGTTGAGAAGAGGGAAGCCTGCGGAGCCCAATGCACGATGCAGGGGCACACTATCAGTTAGCGTCCTCGCGCTCCGGTTGCGAATTCAGCCCGTAAAAGTGCGCCAAATCAAGGAGCTAGATCCTCAAAGCGTTTAGTCCCGGCAAACCTCGCATCGGATCCATTTGTTGCCGCCGGGAGCGAGCCGGTTGTGTTCGTAGGGCGTGACGCCCTTACGCGTGTTAAGGCGCTTTGAACTGCGCAAGGGTCAAAAGGCCGGCTGCTTAGCGAATACTCTTCGCACTACGCGTCGCTGCGATGGCTGATGGGGAGGCCCGCTTTCGGCATCAGATGGCGCAGGAGCGGACCTGCCATGATCGTCGTGCCGACGGCCATCAAGACCAGCATGGTGAAAACGTCCTGCGGCAGGATGCCGAAGGAAAGGCCGATATTGAGGACGATGAGTTCCATCAGCGCACGCGTGTTCATTAGCGCGCCCAGCACTGACGATTGTCCGGCTGGAAATCCTGCGGCGCGCGCCGCGATGTAGACCGGCACAATCTTCGCGACGACAGCGGAGGCGAAAATGACAGCGCACCATATCCAGTCCTGCGGCGTGTCTAATCCTAGAAGATTGGTCCGCAGGCCTGTGTAGGTGAAAAAAATCGGCAAAAAGAACACCAGCACAAACTGGCCGACCTGCCGCATCCACGCAGCGACGAAGGCTTCATGCTTGTGAAACGAAAGGCCGGCGAGAAATCCGCCGAAAATTGTGAAAACGCCGAGCCGTTGCGTCATCACGCCGGCGATGAAAATCGTCGCGAGGACGATCGCCATCAGCGGGCCAGGAACGGTTCCGTCTTCGATAGGGAAGCGTTTGAGCAGGCGATCGACCGCCTTTGGACCGAGGAAGAATAAAATCGCCGCCATCCCCGCAACGCCCGCAATCTGGATTGCGGCCGCAACTGCTGAGAACGACGATGAGGCGTAGGCCGTGACGCCGGCGAGGAGCACCCAGCCGACAACGTCGTTGAGCGCAGCGGCGGAAATGGCGATGACGCCGACCGGCGCGCGCGTTAGTCCGTATTCCCGCAAGATCCGGCCAAGGATCGGCACGGCGGTGATGGCGAGCGCGATGGCGACGAAGAGGCTATAGGAAAATGGATCGGCATCCGGCGCGAGGTTCGGCGCTGTCAGTCCGCCGAGAAGAAAGCCGACGAG
>JBBTJH010000052.1:0-5404 GCA_038059555.1 Pseudomonadota bacterium
AGGGGGAAGGCTCGAGTCCTCGACAGGCGTGGGGCGGTGGTACGCAGCTGGATCCTCGAAGCCCAAGCCGCTGGCGAATGGGCCTGGGACGGCAAGGACTCTGCCGGCGCGACCGTCGCTGACCCGAACATTCGGGTGATCCTGGCGGCGGAAAACGGCGGCCGGTCGGACAAAGACCGCAGCTTTGCCAATCAGCTGATGTTCTGGAAATTCGTCGATGGAAAAGTTGACGATAAAGCCGCGCCCTTGAAGGTCGACGATCCGGCCGCCTGGCACGCAGAGCGCAAAGAAGCGATCGATGCGGTCATCGGCGAGGGCGGAAAAGTCGTGATTAAAAACGACGATGCGCTCGCCCTGCCGGGAGTTTATTGAGCCCGTGCGCGCGCTGCTCGTCATCACGGCGGGCTTCATTGCTCTTGGCGGTTGCGCGTCGCTGTCGGTCGTCGACAAGGCGCCCGACCGAAAAGCGGTTTCAGGGATTCTCGTCAAAGCGCTCGCCTGCAAGGCGAAGCCGGGCGAGGAGCCTTGCGATCCTGCGCTGCAGCCTGCTGAAATCCGGCTGGCCGGGCTTTCCTGCGTCTCCTTGCCGTTGCGGTCTGGCCTTCGCGAGGCCGCGCATGCGCGCTGCGAATGGGCAGGCGAGATTGTCCGCGTCAACGGCGCAAGAGAAGCGCTTGCGCCCGGCGCTGGCGATTTCTCGCTGGTCGATTTGACGCCGGGCTCTTACAGGCCGCTCCGCGAATGGACGCTCGGCAAGATCGAGCAATAGCGCCGGGTAGGACTTCCTCCCCTGACTTTCCCGTTCCTTCGGGCCATAAGGGCTGATGCCTCATCGTCCCGCCCGCCAACCCCACGCGCCGCTTCCGCAAATCCGCCGTCTGCCGGCGGACGCGGTCAACCGGATTGCGGCCGGCGAGGTGATCGAGCGGCCGGCGGCCGCGTTAAAAGAGCTTGTCGAGAATTCAATCGACGCCGGCGCGAGGCGGATCAGCGTTGCGCTGATCGAAGGCGGCAAGGCGGAAATTTCCGTCGAAGACGACGGCTGCGGCATGAGCGCCGACGATCTCCTTCTCGCGGTCGAGCGTCACGCCACCTCGAAACTCGCTCCGGGCGAGGGGGGCGAATATGATCTGACCGCGATCTCAACGCTGGGATTTAGGGGGGAAGCGCTCCCTTCGATCGGCGCCGTTGCGCGCCTTGATATCGTCTCGCGCCGCGCGGGCGACGCGGCGGGCGCTGAATTATCCGTACACGGCGGCGCTCTTTCTGGGCCAAGGCCTGCCGCCTTTTCCGGGTCCGGCACCCGCCTTCTTGTGCGCGATCTTTTTTATGCGACGCCGGCGCGGTTGAAGTTTTTAAAATCAGCGCGCTCGGAACTTTTAGCCGCGACCGACGCGCTAAAACGCCTCGCGATGGCGCATCCTCAAATTGCGTTCTCGCTGACCGCCGACGGCCGCAAGATTTTTGCCTATGGCGCGGAAAGCGCGGGCGAGGCTGGGCGCCTCAGCCGGCTCGGCGCTGTCATGGGGCGCGATTTTGAAGATAACGCGGTCGCGATCGACGCCGCGCGGGAGGCGATCGCGCTTACTGGTTTTGCGGGCCTTCCGACTTTCAATCGCGGCCTTCCCGACAAGCAGTTTTTGTTCGTCAACGGACGCCCAGTCCGCGACCGGCTGATCGTCGGCGCGGTCAGAGGCGCTTACGCCGATTTCCTCGCGCGCGACCGGCATCCGGCCGTCGCCCTCTTTCTTGAGATCGAACCCGATCTCGTTGACGTCAACGTCCACCCGGCGAAGACCGAAGTGCGCTTTCGAGACGCGGGCGAGGTGAGAGGCCTCATTGTCGGGGCGCTTCGTCACGCTTTGTCGGGCGCCGGCCACCGCGCCGCGACGACGACATCGGCGTTCGCGCTGGGGCGGATGCAGGCGCCATCTTTCGCCTCGTCGCCAGCAAGGCCAAATCCTTTCCGCCAGGAGATGCGGGATTTTCAGGCGCTCCATGACCGCCCACGCGATTATGAAGCGCCGCTGGTCGAGACAGCGCCCTCGGCGCGCGCCGACGCGCCCGAAGATGCTCCGCAGGCGGAATACCCATTGGGCGCCGCTCGCGCGCAGCTCCACGAGACCTACATCGTCGCGCAAACGGAAAGCGGCCTTGTCATCGTCGACCAGCACGCCGCGCATGAACGGCTCGTCTATGAAGCGATGAAGCGCGCGCTGGAGACGGGCGTCGTCGCGCGTCAGGGGTTGCTCATTCCTGAAATCATCGAGCTTGAGGCGGAAGAAGCAGAACGCCTTGAAGCGCGCAAAGAGGAATTCGCCGAGCTTGGCCTCGTCCTCGAACGTTTTGGCGAGGAGGCGGTGATCGTGCGGGAAACGCCGGCCCTGCTCGGCCAGACGGATATCGCGGGCGTCGTTCGCCGCCTCGCCGACGATCTTTCGGCAATCGGCGACGGGCTCGCGCTAAAGGAGCGCCTCGAAGACGTCTGCGGCTCGATGGCCTGCCGCGGGTCGGTTCGCGCGGGGCGCCGGCTTAATGCTGAAGAAATGAACGCCCTCCTGCGCCAGATGGAAAAAACGCCGCATTCGGGTCAGTGCAATCACGGGCGCCCGACTTATGTGGAGCTGAAACTCGCCGACATCGAAAAGCTGTTCGGGCGGCGGTAGCGCGTTGACAGCGGGCTGATATGTAACTATATGGTTACAAGTAAACCTAAGGGAATTCCATGAAACTCGCCATTTTCGCCGTAAGCACTTTTGCCGCAGCCTGCGCGCTCGCCGCCTGCGCAAAGCCGGTCGCCGAAGCTGAGGCCGCAGCGCCCTCCGTCGAAGCAAAGACGATAGAAGCGGCCTCGCCCGCCCCGCCCTATGAGCCGATGGCGAAGTTCGCGCCGTTTGCCGGCAAATCCTTTCGCGGCGAATGGACGGGCGATGACGGCGCGACGCTGGTCGATATCTCGAAATATGAGCTTATTTTGAATGGCCGCGCTCTGCAGTCGACGCATCGCTTGCAGGGCAAAGACTATGGCGGCCGGACGATATTTTTTTACGACGAAGGCTCCAAGACCTACATCTATCATTATTTCACGACGGCCGGATTTCACACGACCGGAACCTCGAACTTCATCGACGGCAACCTCGTTTCAGAAGAAAAAGTCGAAGGGCACGACAAAATTGCGCTGGTTCGCTCGAAAGCAACCTTTGGTCCGGATGCAATCTTGATTGACGTCGTCTATGTCGGCAAAGACGGGTCCGAAACGCCTGGGGGACACCGCGTCTATAAAGAGATATCCGATCCCGGGCGGTTGTTTGCGGACACTGAATGACGGATTTTCCGGCGACGAGACTTTCGGCCCTTGGGGGATTCATCGAGCGCGACATCGACGAGATGCGCGCTCGCTCCACGGCTTTTTTCGAAGAGATGAGCCGGCGGCGCACGGTGCGCGATTACCGCTCCGATCCGATACCGCTCGAGATTATTGAGACCTGCATCGCGGCGGCGGGACGCGCGCCTTCGGGCGCCAATCACCAGCCCTGGCATTTCGCGGTGGTCGGCGACCCGAAAATGAAGGCGGAAATCCGCGCTGCTGCGGAAGCCGAAGAGCGCGCTTTCTATGCGGGCCGCGCGGGCGATGAATGGCTCGAAGCCTTAAAGCCGCTCGGCACCGACCCTAACAAGCCGTTTTTGGAAGATGCGCCGTGGCTGATCGCCGTCTTCGCGCAAAAGCGCGGCGGCGCAGATCCCGGCCAATCGCTGAAGAATTACTATGTCAATGAGAGCGTCGGCATCGCCTGCGGGCTGTTGATCGCCGCGCTGCACCACGCGGGGCTGGCGACGCTGACCCATACGCCCAATCCGATGTCATTCCTGACGGAAAAGCTCCGCCGTCCGTCTACGGAGAAACCCTATCTCCTTGTCGTCACCGGCCGCCCGCAAAAGGATGCGCTTATTCCGCTGCACGCGCTGAAGAAGAAAAAACTCGGCGACATCATGACGGTGTTTTAGGGCGGCGGTTGTTCATTCAAGGACATGGCGTGACGCATCCTTCGAGACGCGCCTTTTCAAGGCGCTCCTCAGGATGAGGAAGTGATAGTTGCGGCGGAGAAACTCCTCATCCTGAGGAGCATTCCGAAGGAATGCGTCTCGAAGGATGCGCCGCACACGGATCAGCCTGCGGGCAAGAGATCTGAAATCAGGCCTCGACCAGCCGCTTCGCCATTCCCTCGACGCGTTTTGCCGCCGCGTCGAGGACGCGGCTCGCGCCGCCGACGGTCGCCGAATCGAGCGGCTCGCCGCCTTCTTCTATTTCGAGGAGTTTGCCACGCGCTTCAAAAAGCTCGTCGCAGACGGTGAGCGCCGACAGCAAAAACAGCCTCGTGTCGCCGATCTGGCCGAGATCGCGGACGAGGTCTTGAACGTGGCGGTCAAAATGCCGCGCGAGCCGTTCGAGGCGTTCTTCCTGCCCTCCCTCGCAGGTGACTTTGTAGAGGCGGTCGTTCACCATGATATCGACTTGCGCCATCGCTCAGCTCTCCTTTGCGCCGATCATCGCTTTCAGCTCACGGATCGCATCCGAGAGGTCCTCGGCGGCGGCGCTGGCCTGGGTCTTCGCGGTTCGGGCTTTCATGCGCGCGGCGGCGACGGCTTCCTCGCTGTGGCGCCGGTCGGCGAGCTGGTCGTCGAGCCTTGCGTCCAGCGCATCAAGGGCGCCGGCGAGGCGTTTCACCGATTTTTCGAGCGAACTCATCACTACCTGCGGCTTGGCGGTCAGGTGATTCTTGGGCCTCGCCGGGTGTTTTTGTCCACCCTTGGCCTGCGGTCTTTGTCACCCTTGACCCTTACAAGCGCGCAAGGCATTTACCGCCCGCGGCCGCGCGAAACCCTTGGTTGACGCGCACTCCGCGCCGGAATTGAGGGAACCCATGTTGATCGACAGCGGCGACGCGGCCCAATCCGACGAAGCCTTCGCCCTGATGGCGAACGCCATTCGCGCGCTCTCCATGGACGCCGTCGAGCGGGCGAAATCGGGCCATCCCGGGATGCCGATGGGCATGGCGGACGCGGCTAGCGTTCTCTTCACCGAATTCTTGAAATTCGACGCCGCCGACCCCGACTGGCCCGACCGCGACCGGTTCGTGCTTTCCGCCGGCCACGGCTCGATGCTGATTTACTCGCTCCTTTATCTCACCGGCTATCCGGGGATCGAGATCGAGGATCTGAAAAATTTCCGCCAATTAGGCGCGAAGACCGCCGGCCACCCCGAATACCGCCACGCGCCGGGGGTCGAGACGACGACAGGGCCGCTCGGCCAGGGGATCGCGAACGCGGTCGGCATGTGCATCGCCGAAGCGCATCTCTCGGCGCGGTTCGGCGAAGGGCTCGTCAATCACAAAACCTATGTGAT
>JBBTJH010000053.1:0-4533 GCA_038059555.1 Pseudomonadota bacterium
CGCCCAGATCGCAGTCGAGGATGGAACGCCATGAAGCTTACCGCCCTCACGATCGCCCTCTTTTTTGGGCTTGCCGTCCCGGCGCTGGCGGACGCGGGCGCCGGGACGCGCCTTTCCGCCGCCGCGATCGAGCGGACCCGGCTCGTCGTCATCTATGACCCCGCCTATCAGCGGATCGCCTACCCGATGGGCGACGTCGCGGCCGATCGCGGCGTTTGCGCGGACGAGGTTATTCGCGCGCTCCGTTCTTTGGGCGTTGATCTTCAGCAGCTCGTCCATGAAGACATGAAGCAGAATTTTTCAGCCTATCCCCAATTCTGGGGCATGGCGGGACCCGATTCCAATATCGATCACCGGCGCGTCCCCAATCTTGAAACCTATATGAAGCGAAAGGGATGGCGTCTGCCGCCGAGCCTCGACGCCGGCGAGTACAAGCCCGGCGATATCGTCGCCTGGAATCTGCGCGGCGAGGCGGGGTTCCTGCCGCATATCGGCATAGTGACGGATCGGATCGGCGCATCTGGCTGGCCGATGATCGTTCACAATATCGGCGCGGGACCCAAACTTGAGGACGTGCTTTTTTCGTGGCCGATGACCGGGCGGTATCGCCCTCAAATTCGCGATGGAGCTGCGCCATGAGCTCGCCTTTGCAACATAGCACGCGTAGAATTTCGCTCCGGTCAAGGAGGCGCGCATGAAAAAGGTTCCTCGGCAAATCAGGCCTCTCCGTCTCGCGCCTTGGTTTTGGCTGCATGGGACTGGCTGAGTTCTACGGCGAGGCGCTCTCTAATCTCGAAGCTGAAAAAGTGCTCGATGCGGCGCTTGCGCGCGGCGTCAATTTTTTCGACACGGCCGACATGTATGGAAGCGGCCGCAATGAAGAACAGCTTTCAGGGCTTTTGCGCCGGCGCCGCAAGGACGTCGTCCTTGCGACGAAATTCGCCATCAAACGCAATGCCGACGGCGGCGTTGCAGGGCTGTCGAACGATCCGGCCTACATCAAAGAGGCGTGCGACGCGTCGCTGAAACGTCTCGGCATTGAACAGATCGACCTTTATTACATGCACCGCCGCGACGCCTCCGTTCCGATTGAAGAGTCGGTTGGCGCGATGGCGGAACTCGTCAAGGAAGGTAAAGTCCGGGCGCTCGGCCTCTCGGAGGTGAGCGCTGCGACGCTTGAAAAGGCGGCCAAAGTTCATCCGATCGCTGCGCTGCAATCGGAATTTTCGATTGTGACCCGCGATATGGAAAAGGAAATGATCCCCGCCTGCCGCCGCCTTGGCGTCGCTTTCGTCGCCTATTCGCCGCTTGGGCGCGGGCTCCTCACGGGCGCCTTCCGCAGCAAGGACGATTTTGGCGCCGGCGATTATCGCCTCGCGATGAACCCGCGCTTTTCAAACGGCGCGCTGGAAAAGAATTTGAAACTTGTCGATCAGATCGCAGAAATCGCGGCAGCGAAAGGCGCGAGCCCAGGTCAGATCGCGCTCGCTTATGTGCTGGCGAAAGGCGACGACATTATTCCGATCCCCGGCACGAAAAAAATCGCGCGGCTTGAAGAAAATGTCGGCGCTCTTGGCGTTGCTCTCGGCAAGGACGATATCGCGGCGATCGAACGCGCAGCGCCCCCGGAGGCGGTGACGGGCGCGCGCTATCCGGCGGTTTCAGCGACTACGCTCAATCAGTAAGGCCAAGGCGGCGGCGGATGTCGGCAGGGCTCGCGCCGCTCTCGCGCAACGCGCGCAACGTCGCCACACGGTCGCGCTTCGCGAGCCGCTTTCCGGTTTCATCGACGACCAGCCTGTGATGGCGATAGACCGGCGTCTTCAGTCCGAGCAGCGCCTGCAGGAGAACATGCAAGTGCGCAGCGGCGCGAAGGTCCTCGCCGCGGATGACATGAGTGACCCCCGCCAGCGCGTCGTCATGAACCGACGCGAGGTGATAGCTGGTCCCCGCGTCCTTGCGGGCGATAATAGCGTCGCCAAAGATCGCAGGTTCGGCCTTCACGATATGGCTCTTGCCGCCGTCAAGGCTTTCTTCGACAAATGAAAGCCTGGCGAAATCAGCGCCGAGGATCTGTTGCGCGGCCGTCACTGAAAGCCGCCATGCGAACGGCGCGCCATCGGCCAGCAAGGCTTGCTCCTCGTCGCTCGCCAGCGCTGCGCCGACAAAGGCGGGACCCTCAGGTCCGTCGGCGGAAAGATGCGGCGCGCGTGCGATCTCGTCGATGATTTCCTTGCGCGTTTTGAAACAGCGATAGACCGCGCCCTTGGCGATCAGCGCCTGCAAAGCGGCGTCATAGTCGGCGAAATGCTCCGATTGCCGCCGCACCGACGTTTCCCACTCAATACCGAGAAAGGCGAGGTCTTCATAAATTGCAGCTTCAAATTCCGGCCGGCAGCGCCCGCGATCGATGTCCTCAATGCGGAGCAGGAAGCGGCCGCCCGCGCGCCTTGAGGCGTCAAAAGCCGACAACGCCGAAAAAGCGTGACCGAGATGCAAAAAGCCGGTCGGCGATGGCGCGAAGCGGGTGACGAAATCTGACATGGTTTGCTTCGCTCTTTACCACCATGCCGGCCCGCTAGTCTCCATCTGCGCGCACTTTCCGGGAACGCGCTCTCACGGTATATTGGCGTCACGGAGGGCGAGAATTATGGCAAGCGACACGCCGGACATCGATCCGGCAGGAGACGAGGGCGTTATCGATATCGCCTCGCCCGGCGTTGCGGATGCCGCGATTGCGACCGGGGCGGCGCTCGCCTGCCTTTCTTGCGCCGCTGCGATCACAGGCCCCTATTGCTCGAACTGCGGTCAGCGAAATGACGACATGCGGCGCTCGTCTCTGATCCTTGCCCGCGACTTTCTCAAAGACACGTTCGCGTTCGATTCCCGCATGTGGCGCACCCTGGGGTTGATGGCTGTCGTCCCTGGTAAAGTGCCGTCAAGCTACAGCCACGGACAGCGTTCGAAATACACGCCGCCCGTCCGCATGTTTTTGTTCGTCAGTTTCCTGTTCTTTCTGGCGCTCGGCCTGACGCACACCATGTTCATCGCAATCGAGGTGACGGCCAAAACGCCCGCGCAGATCGCCTCGGAAAAGGCCGTTCGCGACAAGGCGCTCGCCGAAGCGCCGGCGGAGGCGCGCGCAGCGATTGAGGGCGCGGATCAGCGTGAAGGCGCTGTCGTGATTGATGGCGCCAAGCTCGATTGCTACATCAACATTGGAACCAGGTTTTTTGTAAGGCCGCAAGATATCGCCTTCGATGAAGCGAAATGGCGGGCATGCGCCGAGAGTTTTTCAAAAGCGGCGAAGGATGAAATTGAGGTCGACGTCGATATTGGCGGCGCAAACCAAAAGGGCGGCGGGGGCGCCAAGGTCGATTTCGCCAATGGATTTGACCGCGTGGTCAAGGGCCTCGATCAGATGGTCGCTAATCCAACCGCCTTTAATGCGAGCATCAATGTCTGGCTGCCGCGCGTCATGTTTTTCATGGCGCCGATCCTCGCTTTGATCCTCGCAATATTCATTCGCGGGAAGGATGCGTTTTTGTTCGATCACCTCGTGTTGTCGCTCTATTCGCATGCGACAGGCTTTGCGATTATCGGTGCGGCGATCGTCCTCGCCCAGTTCGGCGTGCCGCACACATTCCCGGTGGCAATGGCGCTGCTCGGCGTTTACTTCATCGCGGCGCTGAAACGCGCTTACGCGCGGGGCTGGGTGAAAACCATCTATTCGACCGTGTTCGCCGGCATTCTTTACGTGCTCATCTTGTCATCGGTCGTTGGCTTGATTCTCGCAAATCAGGTCTGGCGGACGGCGGCGTAATCGAAAGAGCGGTGCTGAGGCGGCGCAGCGGAGGCGCTACCCGATGCGCATCAGCGCGACGCCGGCAAGGATGGTAGCGGCCGAGGCGATGCGCCAGGGCGAGGCCCGTTCACGCAGGAAAAAGACCGAGATGCCGAGGGCGAACAGTATGCTCACCTCGCGCAGCGCCGCGACAGCTCCAATCGGGGATTTGGTCATCGCCCAGATGATGATCCAGTATGAGCCTAGCGATAAAAGCCCCGTCAACACGCCAAAGGGCAATTCGCGCGCGACGGCGACTACGCGGCCTCGACGCACCGCTGCGTAAACAAGCGCGATCGCAAGGCCGTCAAAGACGAACATCCAGACGATATAAGTTACAGCAGACGCGGCGCCGCGCGCGCCGACCGCGTCGACAATCGTGTAGAAGGTAATGAAGAGCGAAGTTCCAAGCGCCCAGAACGCCGCCTTCGCATCGAGTGCGCCGACAGAGCCGCCCTTGAACGACATCAGCGCGATCCCGGCGCACAGCGTGACAACGCCCGCCCAGACAAAAGGACCGAGCGTTTCATGAAGAAAAAACAGCGCGATGAGAGATGACAACAGCGGCGCCGAGCCGCGCGCCAACGGATAGACTTGCCCGAGATCGCCCGCCGTGTAGGCGCGAACCAGAAAAAGCTTGTAGCCGGTGTGGAGCGCGGCGGAAGCGAATATCCATGCCCATGTGGACC
>JBBTJH010000054.1:0-7624 GCA_038059555.1 Pseudomonadota bacterium
TGTCGCCGAGAGCGGCTTCCGCTTTGGCGCGCATCCGCAAGATCGCGAGCTGCCCGGTCTTGTAGGCGGTCGCTTGTCCGGGCCAAACGACATAGCGCTCAATCTCGCGCGTCACTTCGTCTTCCGTGTTGCCGGTCTTGCTGAGCATGTAGGCGATCGCCTGCTCGCGCGACCAGCGCTTTGAGTGCATGCCGGTGTCGACAACGAGACGCACCGCGCGGAACATTTCCGCCTGCAGGCGGCCGAGATCGCCGAGCGGATCGGTCGCATACATGCCCATGTCGGTCTTGGCGATGCGTTCGGAATAAAGCGCCCAGCCTTCCGAATAGGCGCTAAAGGGCGAGACTTTGCGAAGCAGCGGCACGTCCTTGATCAGCTGCGAGGCCGAGAGCTGGAAGTGATGGCCGGGCGCCCCTTCGTGATAGAGGAGCGTCGGCAACGTCCAGCGCGGATTGTCGGTCGTCGTCTTCAGATTGATGTAAAACCTGCCGGGACGCGAGCCGTCGAGCGCCGGCGGATTATAATAACCGCCGGGCGATGAATCCTGCGAGTACACCGGCACACGGACGATCTCTAACGGCTGCTTCGGAATGGTGATGAAGAAGTCAGGGGCTTTCGCCATCACGCCCTTGTTCAGCTCGACCAGGTAATCCAGCATTTGCTGGCGGCCTTCGTCGGTATTCGGAAAGTTCTGCGCGGGATCCGCCATCAGAGCTTTGACGCGCTCCGTGACAGTCCCCTCGGTCAGTCCTTGCGACACAAGGATCGCTTCCATTTCCTGTTCGATGCGCGCGACCTCCGAGAGCCCGATATTGTGGATCTCATCGGCCGTCATGTCGGTCGTGGTGTTGGAATGCAGGGCGGCCGCGTAAATCTTGTCGCCATCCGGAATGCGCCAGATGCCGGCGTCGTGGGTGGCGCTCGTCGCCATGTCTTCAAAGAGAGCAATCATCGCCTGATAGCCCGGGATGACGTCCTCATTCACCGCTTTTGTCGCTTCAGCGATGAAGGCGGCTTTCTTTTCCGCCGAAAGGCCTTCGATCTTGTCGAGCTTGGCGGGCAATGTCGTCACCAGCGGATTTTTTTCAGCGCCGCCCTCGATGAAGGATTGCATGCCGCCGATCGCTTTGGCGATGATGAAGTCCGGCGGCGTCACGCCATGCGCGCGGTCGTCTTCAACCCGCACTTTCGTTTCGCGCAAGACGCGGCCGAATTCCTTGATCCGCGAGATGTAGCGCTTGACGCTTTTTTCGTTCTTGATGACGTGCGTGTCGGTCAGGAACTGCGGCAGGTCGACCAGCGGCCCCGAAATCTGGTTGACGCGATAGCCGCTGTAATCGAACTCCGACTGGGTGATGATATCGTCAAGAAACCAGGTCGATATTTCCCAGCTGAGTTTTTCCTGGCCTTTCAGCTTTTCCGGATTGAAGCGGTTCATCATCGCCCGCGCTTTTTTCAGCCGTGCGATATTCTTGTCATCCTGCGCCTTCGTGTAATCCGAAAGCTTGCCGCTGTGAAAATCGAGCGGCGTGTTGTCGATCATGCCGAGCCCGGTCAAAAGCTCCGGCGTCTCCATCGCAAATTCGGCGGTGAATTTGTTGACCGCATTGTTGACGGTCACCGGGTAGAACCAGAACCAGACCGAAGCGCCGGCGATCGCCAGCACCAGCAGCGCCAGAAGGCCGCCGAGAATTTTTCCTACGATACGCATGATGAGCCCTTTTTTTTGATTTTCGCGCTTATGGGGGTTGTAGCCGCCCCGCAGGCTGAAACACCCTCGGTTCGCCGCTATTGAGCGGCGGCCTGACGATTTTCGACCGTTTGCGCTTTTTCGGTCACCAGATCGATCGCGGCGATCACCTTCGCCGTCTCGGAGTGATGAAGCGCATGTCCGGTGTCGGGAATGATCTCGTAATAGGCCCCCGGAATTTCACGGGCGAGCGCGGCTGAATGGAGTTCGGGACTGACCGTTTTGTCATCGGCGCCCGCGACGATCGCAGTCGGCAGATGGATGCCGGCATACCGGCCCTGCATCTCGATGATCTGCGGTTTAAGCTCCCTGATATCGGCCGCGTTATTTTTAAAATCCTGCGCGCGAAACAACAACGTCAAGCCAGACTTTTCATAATACCCTTCCGGCGCCTCGTCGGGCTCGAACGATTTGATGACGCCGCTTTTCGCTGCAATCGGCGCATAGATCGGAATGACGATCCTGCGCAGCAAGGTTCCAATCACCGGCCAGCCGGATGCCTTGTTGTACCATGAGGCGCCGCCCGGCCATTCGTGACTGACTGAGGCGAGCAGGACGAGGCCTCTCATGTCGCTCTGATAGTCGAGCGCGTAGCTGAGCGCGACCGCGCCGCCTAAACTTTGCCCGACGACGATCGGCTTTTCGGCGCCGAGCTTTGCAACGGCGTCATGGATGAGCCGCACTTGCGACGCGAGGCGCCAGCCGTCTTCCGGGCGCGTCGAATATCCCCTGCCCGGCCGGTCGACCATAATCACGCGCCGCGACTGAGAGAGTTGATCGCCAAGAGCGATCTTCATATCGCGAAGGTTGGCGCTGGCGCCGTGGATCAAGACGACCGGCGGCAACGCCCCATCCTTGGGGCCAATGTCGAGAACATGGAGCCGCTCGCCATCGACCTCGATGAATTGACCAATTGGCGGCGACATTTTCTCGGCGCGCCAGGTGGAACAGCCGCCAATCGCAAAGAGAGCGGCGAAGACGGCGGCGACCCAGAACAAAGCCGTCATCTTCCGTCTCCCGCTACGCCGCCTGAATGATCGCATAAAAATCGTCAGCCTTGAGGCTGGCGCCGCCGACGAGCGCGCCGTGCACATTGGCGATGGCGAGTATCTCCCGCGCGTTCGACGCCTTCACCGAGCCGCCATAAAGAATGCGAACGCCGTCCCTGACTTTCGAGCGGATAAACCCGTGCATGTCCGCGATATCGGCCAGCGTCGGCGTCAGGCCGGTGCCGATCGCCCAGACTGGCTCGTAGGCGATGACATAGTCGTCGTCGCCCGCCGGGATGGAGCCCGCAAGCTGCGCGCCGACAATTTCTTTTTCCCGTCCCGCCTGGCGTTCCGCCGCAGTCTCGCCGACGCAAATAATCGGGGTCAGTCCGGCGCGCCAAACGGCTTGCGCTTTCGAGCGAACGATCTCGTCTGTTTCCGCGTGATCGGCTCGGCGTTCGGAATGGCCAACAATGACATAGGCCGCGCCCGCGTCCGCCAGCATTTCGGCGCTGATGTCGCCGGTGTGGGCGCCCGACGCCTTTGCGTGGCAGTCCTGTCCGCCGACAGCGATGCCCTCGTCGCTGAATTCGGCTGCAAAGAGGCCGGCCAAAGTGGCCGGCGGGCAGATCAGGATTTCACGGTCATCCGGCATCGAACCGGCGAAGAGGCCGATCAATTTCTGCACTTCCTGCACCGAGGCGGAAAGCCCGTTCATTTTCCAGTTGCCGGCGATCAGCGGCTTCATCAATGCTCTCCAGACCTCGCGAAGGCGTTTCGGGTAGGCCAAACCCCCGTTTTTGTCCAGAAAGCGGAGGGCGGCGGCGCCGCTTGTCCTTGGCGGGCGGCGCCACTAGGTTGGCGCCGATTTTTCGGGCGGCAGTCCGCTCAGGCCAAGCTCAAAGGGAACGGGATCGATCTATGTTGAAGCAAATTCGCGGCTCGATGAAGAACGTCGTCGCGCTTTTATTCGCCGTTCTTTTGATCATCTCTTTTGCAGCCTGGGGCGTCCCCGAAATGCGCCAATTCGGCCGGAGCTATACGGTCCGGGTCGGAAATGCGGGCGTATCCTCTCTCGAGATCCAGAATGAATTTGACCGGTTCGTAACCAACCGCCGGCTCGCGAACGAGGGCAATTTCGACCGGGAAGCCGCAATCGCCGCCGGCGCGCCCAACCAGATTGTCCAGTCATTGGCGGCGCGATTGGCGCTCGATGACGAATCCCGGAAGATGGGCCTGTCGATGCCGCGCGACATGGTGCGCAATTATCTCCAGACCAGCGACCAGTTCAAAAATCCCCGCTCAGGAAAATTCGATAACGAAGCGCTCACCGGAATTTTGAAAGAGTATAATTACTCGATCGGAGAGTTCGAAGATCGCCTGCAGTCCGATCTGTTGCGAAATCAGCTGATGTCGGCTGTCGGGGCGGGCGGAACAGCGCCCAAGGGCCTTGTCGATTCGCTGGTCCTTCGGGAGACCGAGAACAGAACCATCAGCTATCTGACGGTGACCGATGACATGGCCGGCCCGGAGAAGCCCGCGACGCCTGCCGCGCTGCAGGAATATTACCAAAAGAATTCCTCGCAATTCATGGCGCCCGAATACCGCGTCTTCTCCGCCATCATTTTGAAGAATAACGACTACGTCGAGACCAACTCGATCCCGGAAGAAGATCTTCGTAAAATCTATGACGCGAGCAAATCCAAATACGAAACCCCGGAACGCCGGACCGTCTATCAGATCACCTATCCCGACGAAAAAGAGGCGCAAGCAGCGGTCGACGCGCTCAAAGGCGGAAAGCCGTTTGAGACGCTGGCGAACGAGAGCGGCAAGACGCTTCCTGAAGTGACGCTGACCGAGATTGAAAAGCGGGATATCCTTGATCCCAAAGTCGGCGACGCGGCCTTCGGCGCTGTCGAAGCCGGCGCTATTGTCGGGCCGGTCAAGGGCGTATTTGGCTATTCAATCGCGCAGGTCGTCTCGATTTCGCCGGCAAGCGTCAAGCCGTTCGAAGAAGTGCGCGGCGAAATTGAAGCCGAAACGCAGACCAAAGACACCAAGAAAAAACTCTTCGATACGATTGAGGACATCGAGAACCAGCGCGACACCGGCGCGTCGCTTGCCGACGCTGCGGCGAAAGCTGGAACGATCGCCATCGAATACGGACCGGTCGATTCATACAGCTTCGGCAATGGCGGCGAGATTGTCGCCGGCATCCCCGGCGACGTGTTGCGCGAGGCTTTCAAGATCGAAGAGGGCGAAGAATCCGATGCGATCGAATTGACCGACAAATCCGGTTACTTCTTCGTCGCCGTGACCGAGGTCCGGGCGCCGGCGATCATCCCTTACGAGAAAGTCGCGGATGAAGTGCTCGCCCGCTGGACAAAGGCGGACCGCGAGGCGCGGATCGCCGGCGTCGTCAAGACCGTGCGCGACGCTGTCGAAAAAGGAAAATCGCTGAAAGACGCGTCCCTTCCTTTCAACCGCGCGCCGATCGTTGAGACCGTCACCCGGCGCAGCGGCAGCCAGACCCTCGCACAAGCCGTGCTCGATCAGGTGTTCACCGCTTCCAAGGGCGAAGCGATTTCCGGCCCTTCGGCGATCGGTGATGCGCAAGTCGTCGTGACCGTCGACGCCATCGCCTTTGACGCCAGCAAGGTGAGCCCGGATGACGTCGCGGTCTTCGGACAATATGTCGGCAATCAGCTCGGGCAGGAACTGATCGACGCCTATTCAAACTCGGTCGTCGCCGACGCCGGCGTCAAGATCAACCAGGCGCAGGTCGATAGTCTGTTCACGGATGGTCAATGAGCCTTTCGCCGTCGTTTGACGATTTCGAAAAAGCCTACGACGCGCGAACGGCGCAGGTCTTATTAAGGCGCATTGTCAGCGATCTCGAAACGCCGGTTTCGGCGTATCTAAAGCTTGCAGGACGCAGGCGTAACGCATTCTTGCTGGAATCGGTCGAGGGCGGCGAAAAACTCGGACGCTACTCGATCATCGGGGTGCGCCCGGACGCGATCTGGCGCGCGACCGGCGATACGGCCGAGATCAACTGGCAGGCCGCATCGGATCCAAATGCATTCGTGCGGGAAACTACCAAGCCGCTTGAAAGCCTTAAAGCGTTCGTCGACGGATCGCGCATTGAAATGCCCGCCGGCGCGCCGCCGATGGCTGCGGGCGTCTTCGGCTTTTTAGGCTACGACATGGCGCGCCAGATGGAGCGCCTGCCCAAGCGTCCGCCGTCGATCTACGCCATTCCTGACGCCGTGTTCATCCGCCCGACGCTGGTCGCGGTATTTGACAATATCCGCCAGGAAATAATCCTCGTCGCGCCGGTGCGGCCCGAAGAAGGGCTCTCGGCGCGCGCCGCCTATTCAAGGGCGGGAGAGCGCATCGCCGATGCGGTCAGCGATCTTTCAGCGCCGCTCGCCCTGCCGCGCGCGAGCGCGATTGCTCACGACGCCTCCGCGTCGGAGCGGGGGCGCTCGAACACGTCGCCCGGCGACTTTTACAAAATGGTCGCGAGCGCGAAGGAGCGCATCGCCGCAGGCGATATATTTCAAGTGGTGCTGAGCCAGCGGTTTGAAGCGCCGTTCGAATTGCCCCCGTTTGAGCTTTACCGCGCCTTGCGGCGCACCAACCCCTCGCCTTTTTTGTTCTTTCTCGACTTTGACGGATATTCGATTGTCGGGTCGAGCCCTGAAATTCTCGTGCGCGTTCGAGATGGCGAAGTGACGATCAGACCGATCGCCGGAACCCGCCGCCGCGGAAAATCCCCGCAGCAAGACGCTGAGCTGGCGGCGGAGTTGCTGGCGGACCCAAAGGAGCGCGCCGAACATTTGATGCTGCTCGACCTTGGCAGAAACGACGTCGGCAGATCGTCGGAGATCGGCAGCGTCAAAGTGACCGAACAGTTCGCGATCGAGAGATACAGCCACGTCATGCATATTGTCTCGAACGTGACCGGCCGCCTCCGCAAGGGAATTCATCCGGTCGACGCGGTCGCGTCCGGGTTTCCGGCAGGAACCGTGACCGGCGCCCCGAAAATTCGCGCGATGGAAATCATCGACGGGCTGGAGCGACAAGCGCGCGGCCCCTATGGCGGCTGCATCGGGTACTTCTCGGCGGACGGCAATGTCGACACCTGCATCGCCTTGCGAACGGCGATCGTCAAAGATCGCGTCATGTATGTTCAGGCGGGCGCCGGCATCGTCGCCGATTCAGATCCCGCCTCGGAGCAGGAGGAATGCGAAAACAAGGCGAAAGCGCTTTTCGCCGCCGCGACGGCCGCCCATTTGTCGAATGGAAATTAGGGTTCGGCCTAAGGCCGCGCCTCTCCTCTTTTCGATGAGACGCACGGTTTACGCGTTGACCGGTAAAGCCGCGCCGGCTCCATTGCTCTATTTCTAAAAATTGATGTTCAATCGCAGTGCCTTCGCAGGGCGAAAAAGGGGATATTCATGAAACGTTCGATCAAGGCCATTCTTGTCGCCGCCACCGCGCTTTCGGCCTCGATGGCCGCAACAGCGATATCGCCGGCGCTGGCGCAGGCCGAACCCGCAGCCGAAGCCGCAGCCGAAACCGCGCAAGTCCAGACCGAAGACCAGCGCCTCGCGGCGTATTTCGAAGAGATCTTCCAGCGCAATTTGAAGAACAGCCCGACCTTTCAATCGCAACTCGGCATGAAGGGTCCCGACTACGCTAAATGGGATGACTTCTCGGATAAGGAAGCGCAGCGCCAGAACGAGGAAGTGAAACAAGATCTCGCCCGGCTGCGCGCCGACTTCGATGTCGCCAAATTGTCGGAGCAGTCGAAAGTCAGCTATCGCATTTTTGAATTTCTGCAGGAGCGCCAGCTCAGGATTTTCCCGTGGCGTTTCCA
>JBBTJH010000054.1:7634-10809 GCA_038059555.1 Pseudomonadota bacterium
TTTTCAACCCAGAACAACCCGGTTTCGTTTCCGGCGACCTTCCTGCAAAACATTCACAGCATCGACGATGTGTCGGACGCCGAAGCTTACATCTCCAGAATCAACGGCCTCAAAGTCGTCTTCGACCAGATCATCGAAGGCGTCGATATGGCGGCGGAGCGGGGAATTGTTCCGACCGCTTTTTCCTTCGATCCCGTTCTCGAAGACTCGCGAAACATCATCAAAGGCGCGCCCTACGACGACAGCGGCAAAGATTCGGCGATCTACGCCGACTTCAAGGAAAAAGTCTCGAAGCTCGATATTTCGCAAAAGCAAAAAGACAGGCTGATCAACGACGCGAAGGCGGCGCTGCTCACCTCATTCAAACCGAGCGTCGAGGCATTCGTCGCGAGAGTTGAAGGGCTTCGCTCGAAATCGGTCGGCGAGAGCGGCGTCTGGGCGTTGCCCGACGGCGATGATTTCTACAAAACCCAGATCGATTTCTGGACCAGCGACAGCTCCCTGACCGCCGATCAGATTCACAAGACCGGCCTTGCGGAAGTCAAACGCATCCGCGGCGAGATGAAGAAGATCATGAAAACGGTCGGCTTCAAGGGCGATTTGACGGCGTTCTTCGCGCACCTCAGAACCGACCCGGACAACTTCTTCCCCAACACCGACGAAGGCCGGAACGCGTATCTTGCGCAATCGAAAGGCTATATCGACGCGGTCTATTCGGATGTCGGGAAATATTTCAACATTCTCCCCAAAGCCCCGCTTGAAGTCCGGCGCGTGGAAGAATGGCGCGAGGAGACATCGCCGATCGCTTTTTATAATCGTCCAGCGCCGGACGGATCGCGTCCCGGCATCTATTACGTCAATCTGAAAGACATGGCGTCAAAGCAAAAGCACGAGATTGAAACCGTCGCCTATCACGAAGGAGCGCCCGGCCATCACTTCCAGATCGCCATCCAACAGGAATTGACCGGCGTTCCCTCGTTCCAGAAATTCGCGTTCTTCGGCGCCTACACCGAAGGCTGGGGTCTCTACGCGGAGCGCCTCGCCAAAGAGCAAGGCCGCTTCACCGATCCGATGCAGGATTTCGGGCGGCTGCAGAACGAAATGCTCCGCGCCTGCCGCCTTGTCGTCGATACGGGCTCGCATGCCAAGAAATGGACGCGTCAGCAGATGATCGATTACATGCTGGCGAACAATCCGATGACGCAGGAAGACGCGACCAAGGAAGTCGAGCGCTATATCGACACGCCGGGGCAAGCGCTTTCCTACAAGGTCGGCATGATGAAAATCCTCGGCTTGCGTGAAAAAGCCAAGAAGGAACTCGGCGCGAAATTCGACATCCGCGATTTCCACGATACCGTGCTGAAAAACGGCGCTGTCGCTCTCCCGATCCTCGAAGAGCTGGTTGACGATTACATCGCCAAAAAGAAAGCGGCTTAATACTCCAGCATCAATTCCGACCAGTAACTTCAAGCGTCATCCCGGACGCGATGCAGCGCGAAGCGCTGCTTCGCTGATCCGGGATCGAGTGAGGCAGGTCCGCTGCCTGCTGTAACCAGCGGGGACCGAGCCGAGAGCGATCCCGTGTCTGCGTCGCACCGCTCCGCGCTGCAACGCGCACGGGATGACGCCCAGTCAATGGCAGGTTATTTTACGGCGCGGCGCTCGCAAGGTGCGACGCGCTGATTTCTTTCAGCGACGACACGGTCGCGAGATCGAACCCCCTTGCGGGCGCGGTAGTCAGCCATGGGCCGATGACATCGAGCGTGTCGCGGCGCGGGTGACAGATGACGATCGCGTAGCCAGTCTTTAGCGCAATGCGTTCAGCGAGATCCAATTGTTGCTGGACGCTCGTTTTGCCGGGTTCTGAATCGAGAAAGACATCCCTCACATACACATCGGCGCCGACCGCTGCGCCGGCCTTCACGGCCGCGCTCGATCCCGTAGTCAGCGAGTCGATGAAAAAGAGACCGCGCTGATCGAGATAGGAGAGAACTCTCTTCATCGCCTGTTCATCGCGGGTGAATTTCGAGCCCATGTGATTGTTGACGCCGACATAGCCGTCAAATTTCCCGAGATTTCGGGAGAGCGCGCTGAAAAGCGCGTCGCTTTTCATATCCGCCGAGAGAGCGCCGGGGCCGGGATCGGCGCGGCCGGTCGGCTCCATCGGCAAATGAAGAAGAATATCGTCGCCGCGCGCAGCTGCTGCATCGACCAGCGGCTGAATGTTGCGGGCATAGGGAAGAAACGACAGCGTCACCGGCCCCGGCAGCCGCATGATCTCATCGAAGGCGTCCCGGCTTAATCCCATGTCGTCGAAGATGACGACGAGTTTGGGCGCGCCTCGCCCCGTCGGGCGAGCATCTGCAATCGGCGGGGTCAGCCGTTCCGGCGCGCCTGTTGCGGCGATGCGGGCAATGAGGTCCGATCTTTCGCCCGACGCCCCGATCAACGGCGCGTCGCGTAAATCGAGCGAGGCTGAATAGGCGGCCGACGCGTCGCCCATGCGCCCCGCAATCACCGCCCCGGAAACGCCGGCGGCGGTGCCGACAATCGCTGCAATCGCGCCCGCCCAAAAGCGCCGGGCGTTCCCGATCTTTTTCAACGCAGCAGAATTCACCGGCAAAATTAACTCAATGGTTGAAGACCGCTTCCGCCCGGGAAGCAGGAGAGACAGACGACGCAAAGAAGTGATTTGGACCAGAGCATTCCCCACAGTACTTGTCACGGCTCCGCCGCCCGGCATATTGCCGGGCGCTCCCCGTCTGACGCATTGTGCCTGCTATGATTCTCCTGATCGACAATTACGACAGTTTCACTTGGAATCTGGTCCACCTCATCGGCGGGCTGGGGTGCGAGGTTGAAGTTGTCCGCAATGACGCGATTTCGGCTCAGGCGGCGATTGGGATGCAACCTGACGCCATCGTGCTCTCGCCGGGGCCGGGCGAGCCTCAGGACGCCGGCGTCTGCGTCGAGACGATCAAGCTCGCGGCAGAGACCGGCGTCCCGGTTTTCGGCGTCTGCCTCGGCCTGCAGGCGATAAGCGAGGCGTTCGGCGGCAAGATCGTCCGCGCGGGAAGGCAGATGCACGGCAAGACAAGCCGGATCCGCCATCGCGGCGAGGGATTGTTCGCCGGCCTCCCCGACCCCTTCACGGCGACGCGGTATCATTCGCTGG
>JBBTJH010000055.1:0-7040 GCA_038059555.1 Pseudomonadota bacterium
GTCGCCGCTCCCTCACGGGGCCTAATAAGAAGTACGACGAGAAGCAGAAGGAGCGCGGCGAGAAGGGGCCCGGCGGAAAACGCCGACCCTTCCGAAACTGCCGCTTCCACCAGCGTACGCATCACGCGCGCCCATTCCTTTGCACTGCAGCAAAAAGCTGACCGGAGAGCGTTAGCCCGGCCCCAGCGGTCATGACAAGCGAAAAATGGCGTTTCGTATCATTTTCTTTGTGCCTGCGGCGAATTGCCGGGTAATCCTTAGCATTTTCGGCCAAGTGGGGCGAAACATCGTTCAAGGCCGGACCTGCCCGGCGCCTCGAATGACGGTTTTATAGGTCGTGAGCTCTTCGACGACGACCGGTCCCCGTGCGTGGAGGCGCCCCGTGGCGATCCCGAGTTCCGCGCCGAACCCAAACTCTCCCCCGTCGGCGAACTGGGTCGAGGCGTTATGGAGGACAATGGCGCTATCGACGCCCGCGAGAAACCGCTCAGCGGCGGACTTGTTTTCGGTGACGATCGTTTCGGTGTGCGATGACCCGTAGCGCGCTATATGCGCTATCGCTCCTTCAACGCCGTCAACGGCGGCAATCGCGAGGATCGGCGCTAAATATTCCGTAGACCAATCTTCATCGCTCGCCGGCGCAATCGCCGGGTCAATCGCACGCACCGCAACGTCGCCGCGCAGCTCGCAGGACTTTTCCCGCAAGGCGGCCGCGACCGGCGGCAGCAAGCGGTTAAGGCCCGCGCGGTCGATCAGCAAAGTCTCAGCGGAGCCGCAAACTCCGGTTCGCCGCAACTTCGAATTGATGGTGATATCGATCGCCTTGGCGATATCTGCGTCCTTATCGAGATAGACATGACAGATGCCGTCGAGATGGCTCAACACTGCAACGCGCGCCTCTTTTTGAACGCGCGCCACCAGCGACTTTCCCCCGCGCGGAATGACGAGGTCGATCGCGCCGTCAAGGCCGGAGAGAAGCGCGCCGACCGCCGCGCGGTCGGTCGTCTCGATAAATTGCGCGGCCGTTTCAGGAAGCCCCGCCTCGCGCAGGCTGAGCTGGAAAAGCCGCGCCAACAGCAAGGAGGTACGAACGCATTCCGACCCGCCGCGCAAGATCGCGGCGTTTCCTGCTTTGATCGCAATCACGGCCGCGTCGATCGTCACATTCGGCCGGCTTTCATAGATGATGGCAACGACGCCGATTGGCGTTCTGACGCGCTGGAATTTAAGCCCGTTCGGCCGTTCCCAGTCGGCGATGACGGCGCCGACGGGATCTTTTATCGCCGCAATGGTGCGCAGCGCCGACGCCATGGCGCCGACCCCTTCTGGCGTCAGCGACAAACGGTCGATGAAGGCGGGCGTTGCGTCTTGCGCGGCATCGACTTCTTCAGCATTGACGCGAAGAATTGCGGCGGCGTTTTGCTCGATCGCCGTCGCGGCGGCAAGGAGCGCGCGGTTTTTCGCCTCGCTTGACGCCGCCCGCATCAACGCTGCTGCGGGCCGCGCGGCGCCGGCAATCCGCGCCATTTCCGTTGCGACATCGTCACTCATGGCTCGCTCGTTTCAACACGAGATCGTTTTTCTCGACGATAGCGGGACGTCGGCGATAACCGAGGATCGCTTCAATCTCGTCGGATTTCTTTCCGGCGATGGCGGCGATCTCGAGTGCGCTGAACGACGAAAGCCCCTGCGCCAGCGTTTCGCCGTCGGCGGCGGCTATCGTTACCGCGTCGCCCCGCTGAAAATCGCCGGTGACGCGAACAACGCCTGCCGGCAACAGGCTGGCGCCGCCAAGGAGCGCTTTTGCAGCGCCTGCGTCAATTCTGATTTCGCCATGCGGTTTTAAGCGTCCCGCGATCCATTGCCGCCGTGCGCCTTCGCGGCTTTGCTGCGGCAGGATCAGCGTCGCGCGCGCGCCCGCGCCGATCGCCGCAATCGGATTGGCGCCAATGCCCGCCGCAATGATCGTCGCGCTCCCCGATGCGCCAGCGATTTTCGCCGCCGCAATCTTCGAAGCCATGCCGCCCGTGCCGACGCCCGACGCCGCATTCGGCCCCGCAGCCGCGCGCTCGATCTCGCCCGTCACGCGGTCAATGAGCGGCAAATGCGCCGCCGCAGGATTGCGGCGAGGATCGCTGTCATAAACGCCGTCGATATCCGAGAGGATGACAAGAAGATCGGCGCCGATGATTTGCGCCGCATGCGCCGCGAGCCGGTCATTGTCGCCATAGCGGATTTCCGCAGTCGCGATGGTGTCGTTTTCATTGACGAGCGGCAGCGCGCCGACATCGAGCAAGGTTGAAAACGTCGCGCGTGCGTTGAGATACCGCCGGCGATTTTCGGTGTCTTCAAGCGTCAGCAGGATTTGCGCGACAGCAACGCCGAATGGATCGAAGGCGCGCTGCCAAGCAGCGACAAGCGCTGCTTGCCCTGCGGCCGACGCCGCCTGCTTTTCATCGAGACGCAATGCGCCTTTAAGGCCGAGCCTTTGTCGGCCGAGCGCGATCGCGCCGGAGGTGACGACGACGACATCGCGCTTTTCGCCCCGCAACTCCGAGAGATCGGCGCAGAGAGACGATAGCCATGGCTCGCGAACGGCGCCGTTTTCATCGGTAAGGATCGCCGAGCCGACCTTGACGACAAGGCGGC
Source organism: Pseudomonadota bacterium (assembly GCA_038059555.1). GTDB lineage: Bacteria > Pseudomonadota > Alphaproteobacteria > Caulobacterales > Parvularculaceae > Amphiplicatus. The sequence continues at coordinate 2,650 of JBBTJH010000055.1, forward strand.
GCGCGGCGGCGAGCGCTTCCATCGCTGACGTGAATGAGCGGTCAATCATCAGACGAGACTACGCTGAAACGGCTTCCCGCGTTAAGACAGACGGCGCATGGTTGGCGCCCCCGCGCCTTCTGATCGCGCCAAGATCGCCCAGAATGCTCTCAACCGTCGGCCTTCGCCCGGCGCCCTTGCCGCGACATTCAACGATCTCCCCGCCGGCAAGGCGTATGCGCAGCGCGTTCGCTTCCCACTCTGCGCGGGCGAATAATGGATCGTCGTCGCGCCGCTCAAAACGAACGCTGGCCGTGAGGCCTGAGGCGGTCTTTTCAAGGCGCGCGATCTGCTTCCACCGCCCGCCTTCTTCTACGAAGCGCGCAGCGCTCGCCGCATCGAGCGCCTCGATCCCGATCCGGCCGAGATCGATTTCCTCCCCGAAGGCGGCGAAAGAAAGGATCGAGATTTTGGCGCGCGCGTCGGCGCCGGAGAGATCCGCCGAAGGGTCAGGTTCTGCAAAGCCCGCTTCTTGCGCGGCTTTAACCGCCGCGTCGAAACGCTGACCCTTGGCGAGCGCCGTTAAAATGTAATTCACCGTGCCGTTCAGCACCGCTTCGATCGATCGAACTTCGCCCGCCTCGCGGGCCCGCGCGGCGGTTTCGAGGAAAGGCGCGCCGCCGCCGACGGAGGCTGAGTACGCAAAGCTTGCGCCGGATTGTTCAGCGAGCTCTGTCAGCTCAGACATGGCGCCGGCGATCGCTTGCTTGTTGGCGGTGACGACGCTGACGCCGCGCGCTAGCGCGGCCCCGATCAGCGCGCGCCCGGCTTTTCCATCAGGCAACGCGTCGATGACGATATCGGGCCTTGCCGCCAGAAACGCTCCGAGATCGTTGGTGAGCTGATCGACGGCAATCGCCGAACGGTCCTTGAACGGCTCGCGCACCAGCGCCGCGCAGAAAGAATAATCGGGATTGTCGCGCGCGAGACGACGCGCCACGCCACCGCCGATGAGGCCGAGACCGGCGACTGCGACACGGTGCTTTCGGAGAGCCGCAAATGACGGAACATCGTTACTATTGTTCGCGACCTGGCCGGGGACTATCGCGACATCCTGTGCGAACGCTGGTGGGGCGGCGTCAACGCCCGCGCCGAAAAAGACCGCCGCATCGAGCCCGACCGCCTCGCACTCTTTTGCGAGAAGGAATGCCGCCTCAGCTTGGTCCGCCGGCAAGATCGCGACAATTTTTCGGCCCTCGCGGACATGCCGGTAAATTTCGGTCGGCGCCTTCTCTAACTTACCCTCGCCTTCCAGCGCCGAGGAACAAAACCTGATGACGACGGCGTTTTCCGGGTTTTTTTGAGCGGCGGAATAAGCGGAACGGTCATTGAAATCAACACGCATGGGCTTCACTCTGTTTTCGAAGGTACGCAACTTTTGACGATGAGGGCGCGACGACGCCGTCGAGCGATGTGAAAATATCGCGGATGAGATCCGTTGAATGCTCAAGGCCGATAGAGAAGCGAACGAGCCGGTCGGAAATCCCGGCGGCGGTCCGCGCCTCCGGCGTCATCGCCGCGTGCGTCATCGTCGATGGCGTGCAGACAAGGCTTTCAAAGCCGCCGAGCGATTCGGCGATAGTGAAAATGTTAAGTCCGCGCAGCAGACCGAGGACGTCAACGCCGTCCGCAAATTCAACGCTCAGCATCGCGCCGAACCCCTTTTGCTGGCGGCGCGCGATGTCGTGGCCGGGATGCGAGGAAAGCCCCGGATAATAAACCTCTGCGACGCGCTCATCTGCTGCGAGCGCAGTCGCGACGAGGCCCGCCGTTTCCTGCTGACGCTCGATGCGCGGAAATATCGTTCTCAACCCACGCAAGGTCAAAAACGCGTCGAACGGCGCGCCAGTGACGCCAGTGCAATTGGCCCACCACGCAAGCTCGTCGCCGAGCGCGGCGTCCTTGGCGAGCACGGCGCCGCCGACGACGTCGCTGTGGCCGTTGATATATTTCGTCGTCGAGTGAACGACGATATCGCACCCGAGCAGCAAAGGCTGCTGCAGCGCCGGCGACAAAAACGTATTGTCGGCGACAAGGATCGCGCCAGCGGCTTTCGACGCGGCGGCGACGGCTGCGATGTCGGTAATTCGCAGCAGCGGATTGCTCGGCGTTTCGATGAGCACGAGCTTTGGCTTTTTCGCGAGGGCGGCGGCGAAGGCGGCGGGATCCGTCTGATTGACGAATTCAACGCGGAAATTCCCGCGCCTTGCATGCGCCGACAGCAGCCGGAACGTGCCGCCATAGCAATCATGGGGCGCGAGCACGAGCTCTCCCGGCGCGACGAGATTGAGCGGCAGATCGACGGCCGACATTCCTGAGGAGGTGATGATGCCGCGCGCCGCGCCTTCGAGCGCTGCAAGGGCGTTTCCAAGCTCGGTCCGTGTCGGATTGCCGGAGCGCGAATAATCGTAAGCGGGCTTTTCTTCAGGGCTGTTCCAGCCATAGGTCGCGGAAAGATAAAGCGGCGGCGACACCGCGCGATGCGCCGCGTCAGTTGCAACGCCGGCGGAGGCGGCAATGGTCTCGGGGTGAAAATTCTCGGTCATGGCTATTCTTCCTCGATGAATTTCTTGATGACGGGGCCGATGATCGCCGCTTCCTTGAGGAAAGCGTCGTGGCCGTAGAGAGATGAAAATTCGAAATAGGCGCCGCTGGCGACGCGCGCCGCGAGCCGTTTGATATCACCCGCGGGCGCCAGACGGTCGCTTGTGGCGGCGAGAAAGAGCGACGGCGTTACAATCGCTGCGGGATCGATCGCATGGCGATCAATCGAATCGGAGAGCGTCACGAAGCGCTCGGGCGCCATACGATAGGCGTCGCCGCGAGAGATGAGATAGGCGCAGACGTCATAAGGATCGCCCGCAGCGGCGCCCGGCGTGTGCGCAAAGCGCTGCTCGAATTCTTCCGGCGTCCGATAGGTGACCATGGCGAGTTGCCGCGCGAGCGACACGCCCTCTTCCGGCGCGCCGGAGCGGCGCGCGAAGTCGATAATTCTCCGCTGGATGCCGCGCAGAGCAGTCGCGGCCGGGTGCGGCCGGTCAGCTGCGGAAAGGACGCAGAGCCGTTCGATCTGCTGCGGAAACTGCGCCGCGAACGCGAGCGCGACCATGCCGCCATAGGAGGCGCCGACAAAAGCGTGAAGGCGGGAAATATTGAGTTTTTCAAGCGCGATCGCGAGCGCGCGCGCCTGATCCCCGCTCGTGATCGTGCGGGCCGCCTCGCCGGGGTTGGGCAAAAAATCAAAGCCGATGACGCAGAATTTCGACAGATCGACCGCGCCGCCGGCGCAAACGATATCGCGCCACCAGCCAGCTTCGGTCGAGCAATCCGCAACGCCCCGCCCGGCGGATATGCCGCCCGCCGCGACGACCGCCGGCCTGGAAGGATCGCCGTAAAGGCGCAGCTTGAACTCCGGGCGCGTTAGTTTTTCACCCGATGCGAGGCGAAAATCCGCCGGGAGGATGACGCCGAAATCGCAGGGCTGATCCTCGCCCTGCGGCGCAAACTCTTCAATCGACTGTCGAACGGCGGTCATGGGTCGGCCTCTGCATCATCTCGTCCGTTCAGCAAGAGATTCGCAGAGACCCAATCGGACGCGAGGGATTAACCCCGCTTTCGTCCGACTCATCTCTCGAAACGGAGAACCGTTTCGAAGGAATTGGCACCTTTCCAGAGGACAGGGATGTCGTCTGGCGGTTGCCCCAGCGTCTAAGGGCCTTTCCCTCAGCTGGTCTTGATGAGCGTTGGCGGCGAACCTAGCCGCAAATTTTTCGCCGTCAACCGAAATTTTGAGCAAGGCCCACGACTGCGACATTTGATCCGCAGGCGAATTATTCTGCCGCCGGAGGCGACATCAGCCCCAATTTGCCCGCAGTCAGAGGCGGGGTTACGGCTGCTAACCCTCGGATTTTCCTCAGCTTTTGCTAAAGCTAGAAACTGCCCAGAAATGCAGCTATTTCAGCCTGAAACTGGCGTATCCAGATATTTAATTGGCTGTTTCTGCTAATTTAGGCTAAAAATCTTCGCATATGCAGCAAAATATTCTTGCAGCGGGCGGTCTGCCGCCCTTACGGTTTTGAGGCGATTCCCGGCGAGCGGGCGGCAGGAGCGAGCCGTCCCGTCGCCGGGCGGTCGCCGGAAGGTAAGGAAAAAGCCGGACGAGGATGCTGAGGTTCACTGATATCGATCGCAAGACGCCTCAAAAGCGCGCCGCAAAAGCGCGCCTTGCGGATTTTCGCGAGATCAATAGCGGTTTCAACGTCCTCGATGCGCGCGCGCAATCCTCACGGTGCAGCCAATGCGGCGTTCCCTTCTGCCAGAACCATTGTCCGCTCACGAATGATATTCCGGAC
>JBBTJH010000056.1:0-6057 GCA_038059555.1 Pseudomonadota bacterium
AGATTTCGCCTTCGGGAACGCCCGCCGGCTTACTCCTTCGGTGGATCGGGCGTCGCGCCCTTTCACTTTCCAGCCTTTAACTCGCGCGCGGTCCTTTTGCCTGAGAGTTTCCGGGGCGGTTGCTCCTTCGGCGCCGCCAGCTCACGCCGGCGATCTCTCCCGCATTACGCGTAAAGGCGAAACGATGCCCGCCCTCGGGCGCGACAATAGAAGCCGGCCGGGTCCAGTCAATGATTCGCGGGTTTATATTTTTTCAGGCCGCTTCGGGCGCCGCCTGGCACTCATGGCAAAGGCCGCGCGCTTCGAGGCGGGCGGTTTTCATCTGGAACGACGTCCGCCGCAACAAGGGCCGCAAATTCGATTCAAGAACGTCGAGTTCAACTTCTTTGGCGGAAGCGCAGCTCTCGCAAACGAGGAACACCTGCACTTCGTGCGGGCCTTCATGCTTGCAGGGAACAAAGGCGTTGATGGCTTCGAGTTTATGGACGAACCCCTTTTGATCGAGCCCTTCGAGCGCGCGGTAGACCGTCATCGGCGCGCGCACGCCATGGCCTTTCAGCCGGTCGAGGATTTCATAAGCCTTGAGAGGTCCGCCGGCTTCAGTCAGCGACTCCCAGACGAGGCTCTCGTTCCGGGTCAACCCGACGGGTTCGCGGCCTTCGCCGGATCCGTGATCGTGGCCATCGCCGCTGTGATCGTGAGCCATCATCGCCTCCAGTTTCTTTCTTTGGAGCGTTATATCAAATGTTATATCGTTCACAATCCTAAAAATGGAATTTTTTTGTCCGGAACCATTTAGAGGCGAGCCATTTCGCGCCCTTGGTGACGGGAAGCCCCGCATGACGCGCGGCGCGGTCGATTTCGCCGCCGGGCGTGAGGTTCGAAAATACCAGAATGTCGCCCCGCCCGCCACGCACGTTGAGCTCAATCTCAGTGAACTGCGTCTCGCCGCCCTCGTAATCCTCGTTGAGGAACAAGAGCGCGGTCTTTTCTCTCTGGCCGTTGCGATCGAAGTCCGGTCCCGGCGGAATGCAGTCGAAATGCGGGCGATATTGCTGACCCGGCGCGTAATGAAGGACACTCAAGAACTCGCCGTTTTCTTCGGCGCAACCGGCGGCGTGCGCCATCAGCCGATTGATGGCGATCAAGGCGAGGTCAAGATCGATCGGACTAAGGCTCGCGGTCGCAGAGGTGCGCAAGGGATCGCGGATCATCCTCGCTTCAACGGGGTTATAGACAAGCGAGGGCCCAAGACGCGACGCCGAATGAGCAATGACATATTCGCAAATCTCGGGCGCCAGCGCCTGACGATAAATCAGCACGTCGGGCGAAGCGGCGAGCCTCTCAGCCGGCGTTTCAAAATTCAAGGAAAGGGAAAGCGCCGCCGCAATTTTTTCCCAGCCGGGCGCAGACGGCTCGCTTGGCGCGAGTGCAGGCGGCGCAAGCGAAACGTTTTCAGCGCGCGGATAGCCAAGGCGGCGAAGGAGAGAAGAAAAACTCGCGGCATCGCCATCGACGCGCCGTCCGGCTCCGGCGCGCGCAAGCGCGAACGCGGCGGCGACCGGATCGGCGCCGCCCGATATCGCCAGCAGGGCGTTGATGTTCGGGTCCTCAAGATCGCGCAAGGCGAGGATGCAGGCGATCTCGCGCGCCGCACCGGCGTCGCCGCTTTTTGCGAGCGCCAATAAGTCATCCAGAGCGCGGCGCTCATCTTTCGGCATGCCGACGCCGATGGCGCTGAGAACGCCTAAAAGCCGCGACGCCGCCGACGATCCTCCGGCTTTCGCGCGCCGCAATTTCTCCGCCGCCGCGTCGGCATTTTCTGATGAATAAAGAAGCCTCGTGGCGATCGTGTAGAGCGCGTCGGCGCAGCCGTTTTCCGCAGCGGAATTGAGCCAGCGATCGGCATCGCTACGGCGCCCCGCGCGGCTCATCTCGGCGGCGAGCGCATATTGCGCCTGCGCATCTCCAGAATTCGCGCGGGCGGTCAGCGCTTCTACGTCTTGCGGGCTTGCCATCCCGCACTTCTATCATCGCGCCCGCAATTATTGCCAGCCGGCCTTGTCGAATATCTTGACGGCTTCCGCCTGATGTTCGCCGAGCGCCGTCATATCGATATCGTCGGCGCGAAAGGCGCCAAAACTTGCTACCGGACCGACCGGCGCGACCCCTTCGACCAGCGGATATTCATTATTGCCGGCGGCGAAGGCTTGTTGCGCCTCGTCGCTCAACAGATACGCGATCAGCGCTTCGGCGTTTTCCGGATTTGGCGCATAACGCGCGACGCCGGCGCCCGAAACGTTGACATGGGTTCCGGTGGTTTGCTGGTTCGGAAACAGGAAGCCGACTTTTTCGCCGATCGACCGCATCTTGCGGTCGTCAGAGCCGAGATAGCGGGCAAGATAATAGGTGTTGACGATTGAGATGTCGCAAACGCCGGCGGCGACGTCCTCAATCTGGGTGGTGTCGACGCCTTCCGGCTTGCGGGCGAAATTGGCGACGACGCCCTCGGCCCATTTTTCCGCTGACGCATCGCCAACATGTCCGATCATGCTCGCGAGCAGCGACTGGTTGTAAACATTCGTCGAGGATCTGACGCAGATCTTGCCGCGAAATTCCGGCTTTGTTAAATCCGCATACGTCGCAAGCCCCTCGGGCGCGCCTTTCGATTTATTGTAAATGATAATGCGGGCGCGCTTTGAAAGGCCGACCCAGTCATTGTCCGCATCGCGAAAATGCGCCGGAACGCGCGCCAGTATTTCGGGGTTTTTTATGGGGCGCAAAACGCCGCGCGCCTTGGCGCGCCAGAGCATGCCGGCGTCGGCGGTGATGAAGAGATCCGCAGGGCTCGCCTCCGCTTCGCGCGAGAGCCGTTCGATCAGTTCGTCGCCGCCCGCCTCAATGAGGTTGACCTTGATCCCGGTCTTGCGGGTGAAGGCGTCGTAGATCGCGAGATCTGAATCATAATGGCGGCCGGAATAAACATTCACTTCGCCAACGACCGGCGGAGCCGGCGCCGGCTCGGTCCGTTTGCCCGTCGCTTCGCCGCAGCCCTGAAGAGCCAATCCGAGAATGATCGCAAAGATAGCCTGTGAGACCGATTTCACCGGTAACTCCCGTTGCAGCCGCCGGGAAAGTAGTGCGAATGATTATCAACTGCAAGCCCTGAGGATGCGGCCCTAGGCCGCAATTATCCGGACAAAACCCGGTAAAACCGCGATGGCGGCGGCCGCGCCCGTCTCAATCGGCGCCTCGCCCCTCGCCTTCAAAACGACGCCCGGGGCGGCCGGGGTCGAGAGCGAGATGAGCCAGTCGGGGCCCGAAAACCGGCAGTCGATGACCCGGACCGGACCATCCTTCGCCGCTGCCGCCGAGACGCCGCCGTCATGGATGACGACGAAGGCCGCATCGACGGGCCGCACGACGCCGGCGATTTTGCCGAACGCGGTTTCAACGCCGTGCTCGACGGGCGAGCAGGCGAGCCACTGACTGCCCGGAAAGATTGTCGCCGCGCTGACCGTTTTCGGCGCCTTGAACAGGCGCTCCGCCGGCGCGATTTCGATAATCCGTCCGTTCTTCATCACCGCGATCTTGTCGCCAAGTTCGATCGCCTCGGAAGGATCATGCGTCACGAGGATTGTGGGGGTCGAGCGCGCTTTCAACAGCCGGCGCATTTCCGCGCGCAATTTCTGACGCAAGGTGACGTCGATGCTGGCGAAGGGTTCGTCGAGCAACATCGCGCGCGGGCGGCGCGCGAAGGCGCGCGCGAGGGCGGCGCGCTGCTGTTGGCCGCCGGATAATTGATGCGGGTAGCGATCGCCAAAGCCGGTCAGCTCGACCGCTTTCAGTTCAGCGTCAATTCTTGTTTCCCGCTCGGCCGGCGCCAGTTTGCCCAAACCGAAGGCGATATTTTTTCGGACCGTCAAATGCGGGAAGAGAATATATTCCTGAAACACAAATCCGATCGGCCGCTGTTCGGGCGGAACATGCATCTGGGAATTCGCGAGCGTCGCGCCGTCAAGATCCACCGACCCCTCCTGCAGGCGCTCAAGCCCGGCCGCGACCCGCAAAAGGGTCGTCTTGCCGCAGCCCGACGGGCCAAATAGCGCAATGATCTCGCCCGGCCCCGCCTCAAGGCTTGCGCCATCGACGACTGCGCCCGAACCGTAAGAGTGACGGATGTCCCGCAAAACGAGGCTCATAGGGCCGCTCATCTCGCATCATCCGGCGACGAATGATAGGCCTTCGTCATGGAAACGAACGCAGGCGCCTCGATCGTTCATGGCGGGGGTCACACCGCATACCGCAAACACCGCGATGGCGGCGTCATAGAGCCGTTGATTCTGGCCGTGACCTTTAGCGCGGCAATCTTAGCCGCAGCGCCGGCGATCGCCGTGCTCGCCAGTCTCCTCAGCCCCTTCGGCGACACCATCCGTCATGTGATCACCTCGCGCGGCGCCGATTATATGTTCGGCACGGCCGCGCTCTGCCTCTCGGTCGGGCTCATCGCAGGGAGCGTCGGGGTCGCCGCCGCCTTGCTGACGGCGCTCTGCGAATTTCCGCTCCGGCGGTTTTTCTCTTTTGCGCTCGCCCTGCCGCTCGCGGCGCCGGCCTATATCGCAGCATACGCTTACGCTGATCTTCTGGGGCCGTTCGGGGCGCTGGCGCCGCTTGCGCGCGCCGCCGACATGATCGGCTTGCCGGACATCCGTAGTCTTCCCGGCGCTGTCTTTGTGCTGTCGATGACGCTTTATCCTTATGCGTATCTTTCGGCGCGCGCCGCTTTCGCTTCGCGATCGGCCTCGATCATCGAGACCGCGCGCACGCTTGGCGTCTCCCCGTTTAAAGCCGCGATCGGGCTTTTGATCCCCGCGACCCGGCCAGCGATCGCTGGCGGCGTCGCGCTCATTATGATGGAAACGGCGGCGGAATTCGGCGTTGCCGATTATTTCGGCATTCCGACCTTGAGCGTCGGCATCTTCAGGACCTGGCACAGTTTCGGCGATTTAGGCGCGGCCTCACAGCTCGCCTCGGCGCTGTTTCTCTTTGCGCTATTGCTCGTCGGGTTCGAAGCGCTCGGCCGGCGCGGACGGACAGCCGACGCGCCGCGCACGTCCTCAAGCGCCCTCCGCTATTCGATGAAGGGCGCTGAGCGCGCCGGCGCTGTCCTCTTTTGCAGCCTGCTGATCCTCTTTGGGTTTGCAGCGCCAACCGCCGCGCTCGCGGCAAAACTCGATTTTTCAGTCTGGTTCTACGCCGGGCGCGGGCTTTGGCCGGCTTTGACCAACAGCATCTCAATCGCGGCGCTTGGAACTGCGATCACGCTGATGGCCGCGCTCCTCTTGAGCTACATCGCGCGGTCGGCAAAATCTCCGGCGACGAAAACCATGATCCGGATTGCAACGCTTGGATACGCAATTCCGGGCGCCGTCATCGCGGTCGGCGTGCTCGCAGTCTTTTCCTTCATCAGCGAGATGACCGGCGCGAAGATCTGGCTCCTCGCAGGTCCGGTCGCGTTGCTTTACGCTTACGCCGTCCGCTTCATCACCGCCGGGTATAACACGACCTCGGGCGGGCTCGCGCAGATCGACCCCGGCCTTGACGCGGCCGCACGCACGCTAGGGGCTTCGGGCCGCGATATTTTCACGCGCATTCACGCGCCCTTGTTGCGCCGCTCGATCGTCGCCGCCGCGATCATTCTCGCGGTCGATATCGTGAAGGAGCTGCCCGCAACGCTGATTTTGCGCGATTTCAATTTCGAGACTTTGGCGACGCGCGTCTACCGGCTCGCCTCGGATGAGCGTCTCACGGAGGCGGCGCCCGATGCTTTGATGCTGATCGCGCTCAGCGCCATTCCGGTTTTTGCGCTCCATGCGCTGGCCGAGCGAGCGCCGCGCGCTTAGGCCAAGTTGGACCGGACAGCCGCCTCGACGCAATCGCAGATATAATGCGCCTGGTCTGGCGTCAGATAGGGGTGCATCGGCAAGGACAGCACGTCGGCGCAAACGCCATCCGTCACATTGATCAAGCGCGGTTTGGCCTTCTTTTCAAAGGCCT
>JBBTJH010000057.1:0-8747 GCA_038059555.1 Pseudomonadota bacterium
GAGAGGCCATATTCCTGGAGGAATTTATCGACGAGCGAAGAGCGCGACGTTTCCGCCCGGGCGTCGCGAACGAACGCGGCCGCTTTCGTCTGCGCGGCCTGCCGCATCCCGGCGGAAATTTCCGCCTCCGAGAGGAGCGCTTTCACCCGGTCCGTCTCGTCAGCGAGGGTGTTGGCTCTAATCAATTCGCGATGGTCGGCCAGCGTTTTGGCGGCGGTCATGGGCTTGCCTGATGGGGTTAAAAAGCGGCCTCGCCATAGCGTGAAGCGCCGCCCCTGTCATGTCCTTGAAAACGGGCTTAAACGACTACTGCAGCGCAACATTGCGCGGGCCTTTGAGGGCGCTTAGGTAGACCATTCTAGAACCGGCGACCTAAAGTTTAGGGCTCCCGTCCCGCATCCGGAAGAGGATAATTCCCATGACTGAAGCCTATGTCTTCGACGCCGTTCGGACCCCCCGCGGAAAAGGCAAGTCGGACGGAAGTCTCCATGAGGTGACGCCGATCCAGCTCGCGACTCAGGTCCTTGAAGCGGTCCGCGACCGAAACAACCTCGACACGGCTTTCGTTGACGATGTCGCCATGGGCTGCGTCTCGCCGGTCGGCGAGCAAGGGGCCGTGATTACTCGCTCCGCGGTCCTGAACGCAGGCTTTGCCGAAACGACGGCCGGCATTCAGGTGAACCGCTTTTGCGCCTCGGGCCTTGAAGCGATCAACATCGCAGCCTCCAAGGTGAAAGCGGGCGAGGCTGACCTCACCATCGGCGGCGGCGTCGAATCGATGAGCCGCGTTCCGATGGGCTCGGACGGGGGCGCCTGGCCGGTCGATCCCTCGGTCGCCTTCAAGACCTATTTCGTGCCTCAGGGCATTTCGGCCGATTTGATCGCGACAAAATACGGGCTCTCGCGCGACGACGTCGACGCCTATTCGGTTGAAAGCCACAAACGCGCAGCTCAGTCGTGGAAGGAAGGCCGCTTCAAAAAATCAATCCTTCCCGTGAAGGACGTGATGGGCGTCGAACTTCTCGCGCGCGACGAAACCATTCGTCCCGAAACCGACATGCAAGCGCTTGGCGCGCTCGCGCCGTCCTTCGTCATGCTGGGCGAGAATTTCGGATTTAACTCCGTCGCTCTGCAGAAATATCCCGAAGTCGAGAAGATCAATCACGTCCACCACGCCGGCAATTCGTCCGGCATCGTCGACGGCGCGGCGGCGGTGTTGATCGGCAGCAAGGAAATCGGCGCAAAGCTCGGGCTTAAGCCGCGCGCGCGAATCGTTTCAGCGGCCTCAATCGGGGCCGAGCCGACGATCATGCTGACGGGGCCTGAGTTCGCCGCGCAAAAAGCCTTGAAGCGCGCCGGCATGACCGCGAAAGACATCGACCTTTGGGAATTGAATGAAGCCTTCGCATCGGTCGTGCTGCGGTTCATGCAGGCGCTCGATATCGACCATTCCGACATCAACGTGAATGGCGGCGCCATCGCCATGGGTCACCCGCTCGGCGCGACCGGCGCCATGATCTTCGGCACCATGGTTGACGAGCTCGAGCGGTCCGGCAAATCGACGGCGCTCATCACGTTGTGCATCGGCGCCGGCATGGGCACGGCGACGATTATTGAGAGGGTGTGATCCCTCACCCGCATCGCTTCGCGATGCTGGCCTCTCCCAAGGGAGAGGCGAAGTAAGGGGTTCCCGCCTCTCCCTTGGGAGAGGCCAGCGAGCGTAGCGAGCGGGTGAGGGATCTACTGGCTTAACGAGAGACAAGTTCGGGACAAGTGGAAAATAAATATGACCAATGAAGCAATGACAGTCGATATCGACGCTGACGGCATCGCGCTCGTCACGATTGACCTTAAAGGCCAGTCGATGAACGTCTGGAACGAAGCGCTGATGACGGAGTTCGCAGCGTTCATCGGGCGCTTGTGCAAGGATGACGCGATCAAGGGCGCAGTCATTACGTCCGGCAAGTCGTCAGGGTTCCTCGCGGGCGCGGACCTTCGGATGCTCGGCGGCGGCAAACTCGATTCAGGCGCTTCTTCCCCGAAAGAAGTCTTCGACCGTCTTTTCAATCTCAATCTCATGTTGAGAACGCTGGAGACCAGCGGCGTGCCGGCGAAAAAGCTGCAAAAAGGCGAAGCCTTTGCAAAGCCGGTCGCGGCCGCCGTCAACGGCCTCGCGCTCGGGGGAGGGCTCGAGCTGGTGCTCGCCTGCCACTATCGTATCTGTGCGGACGATCCGAAAATTCAACTGGGCGTTCCGGAAGTGAAAGTCGGCCTCCTCCCGGGCGGCGGAGGAACGCAGCGATTGCCGCGCCTTGCGGGACTGCAAAACGCCGCGATGATGGCGACGCAGGGCGACCCGATCGATCCGGCGACCGCCAAAGGCAACGGCATCATCCAGGAGATTGCGCCGGCGAGCGAAATCGTCGCCAAGGCGAAGGCCTGGGTCAAGGCCAATCCGAAAGTCGCGCAGCCTTGGGACAAGCAAGGCTTTAAATATCCGGGCGGGGCAGGTCCGACGAATCCCGGGGCCGTGCAGTTCCACATGGCGTCGAACGCCATGGCGCAGCGCGAGACGCAGCACAATTATCCCGCCGTACAGTATATTCTCTCCTGTCTTTACGAAGGGTCGGTCGTTCCCTTCGATACGGCGATCCGCATCGAGTCGAAATACTTCGGCAAGCTGCTGACGAGCCCGCAGACGCGAAACATGATCCGCACCCTGTTCATCAACAAGCAGGCGGCCGAAAAAGGCGAACAGCGTCCCAAGGGCGTTGAAAAATCCGCGCTCAAAAAGATCGGCGTCCTCGGCGCCGGTATGATGGGCGCCGGCATCGCTTATGTGAGCGCCAAAGGCGGCGCGGAAGTCGTCCTCCTCGATCGCGATCTCGCCTACGCCGAAAAGGGCAAAGCCTATTCCGCCGGCATCGTCGAAAAGGGCGTCTCGCGCGGCAAAGTGACGAAAGAAAAAGGCGCCGAGCTTCTGGCGCGCATCAAGCCGACGACCGATTACAACGATCTCAAAGACGTCGACATGATTATCGAGGCGGTCTTTGAAGACCCGGACGTCAAGGCGGACGTCATCAAGAAGACGGAAGCCGTCATCGGCAAAAACGTCATCTTCGCGTCGAACACCTCGACCTTGCCGATCACCGGCCTTGCCAAAAACTCGAGCCGCCCGGACCAGTTCATCGGCATCCATTTCTTTTCGCCGGTCGATAAAATGCCGCTCGTTGAAATTATCCCGGGCGAAAAATCGGGCGACCGCGCGCTCGCGGCCGCGCTCGACTATGTCGCGATGATCAAAAAGACGCCGATCGTCGTTAAAGACACGCGCGGCTTCTACACCAACCGCGTCGTGCCGCCTTATCTCAACGAGGCGATGTTGATGGTCAAAGAAGGGATCTCGCCGGCGCTCATCGAGAACGTATCGAAAATGCTCGGCATGCCGGTCGGACCGCTGGCGCTCGTCGATGAAACCTCTCTCGATCTTGGCAAGCGCATCATGGACTCGACCAAGAAAGAACTCGGTAAGGACTACAAACCCACCGGCGTTGAAGATCTCCTCAACGTCATGGTCGATAAGCTCGGGCGCCTCGGCCGCAAATCCGGCGGCGGGTTCTACGATTATCCGGCCGACGGCAAGAAATCGCTGTGGAAAGGAATAACCGACTACTTCCCGCAGGCGAAAGTGCAGCCGAGCGCGGACGACGTCAAAGAGCGCATCCTTTACGCGCAGCTGATCCCGGCGTCGCAGTGCTTTGCTGACGGCATCGTGCACGATCCGCAGTCGGCCGATCTTGGCGCCATCTTCGGCTGGGGTTTTGCCCCGTGGACCGGCGGCCCGATGAGCTATATCGACACCATCGGCATCGACGCCTTCGTGCGCAAGTCCGAAAGCCTCGCCCAGAAATATGGCGCGCGGTTCAACCCGCCGCAGAAATTCCGCGACATGGCGGCAAAGAAGGAAACGCTGTACAAGGCGGCGTAACCCTCCTGACGAGGCCGTCTTGATCGTCCCGCTCATTCAAGGAATGCTGGCCTTCGCCGGCGCGTCTCTGATGTTCGCCTGGTCGCGGATCTATCGCGGCGGGGAAAAGCCTGGAACATCGCCGGCGGTGATCGGGATCGGCGCTGTCATCAATTTCTTTGACACGCTCGGCATCGGCTCCTTTGCTCCGACGACCGCGCTGATCAAGTTTTTCAAACTGACGGGCGACGAAAATATTCCCGGCACTTTGAATGTCGGCCACGCTCTGCCGACGATTACGCAGGCGCTGATCTTCATTGCGATTGTGAAAGTCGATATCGAATTGCTGCTCGCCTGCATCGGCGCCTCGGTTGTGGGCGCCCTGCTCGGGGCCGGCGTCGTCTCGCGATTGCCGGTGCGCGCCATTCGTCTTGGCATGGGCGGCGCCCTCCTTGTGGCGGCCGCGCTGTTCATTGCGCGCAACCTCGAACTGATACCGGGCGGCGGCGATGCGCTGGCTTTGCCGGCGACGCTCTTTGTGGTCGCTGTCTTGCTGCATTTTGCTTTTGGCGCTCTGATGACGCTCGGTATCGGTCTTTACGCGCCGTCGCTGATCTCGCTCAGCATGCTCGGCATGGACCCGCGCGCCGCGTTTCCGATCATGATGGGCGCTTGCGCTTTTTTGATGCCGGCCGCGAGCCTTCGGTTCATCAAGGCGCGGCGGTTCGACCCTCGCCTTGCGCTTGGCTTAGCGATCGGCGGCGTTCCGGCGGTCTTTGTCGCCGCTTTCATTGTCAAGGAAATGCCGCTCGACATCTTGCGCTGGCTGGTCTCGGCCGTGGTTCTCATCGCGGCGGGAATGCTGTTATCAAGCGGCCTGAAATCCGCCCCGGCGATAGTGAAGGAGACCTAGATGCTACGATCGATCATCGCCGTCACCGCCGGAGTTTTGCTCGGCGTCACCGTCGTCATTTTCGGCGCGTTCATCGTCACGCAAATGACGCCGGAGCTGACAGGACTTAAATCTCTGCCGGTCGCGAACAAATTCGGCGTCGTCGGCGTCTGGTTTGTTGGCGCGTTTCTCGGGGCTCTCATAGCGAGCTTTGTTTCGCGCCGCTGGGCGCCGGCGTCGTGGGTGGTCGCGGCGACGATGGCGCTCTTTGCACTTTCAAATTTCGCCTCCGATCCCGCGCCGCTGTGGATGGCGGCGCTGACGATCGCCGGCATCGCCGCTGGCGGCTGGGTCGCCGTCCAGGCGACATCCGCCCGTTACGGCGCGCCGCCCGCAGCGCCGAAGCCGGGTCTTTGATGGCGGATCAAAGACCGCATACAGAAGAACCGGCGCCGGCCGCGACTGTGCTCTTGCTGCGCGACGAACCGGCGTTCGAAGTGCTGATGATCGCACGTCACGAGAAATCCGCGTTCGCGGGCGGCGCGCTGGTTTTTCCCGGCGGGCGGATTGACCCCGGCGACAGCGCCGGGGAGTGGCGCGATTTTTCGGCCGGGCTTTCAACCGACAGCCGGGTCGCAGCCGCTCAGATTGGCTCCATCCGGGAAGCATTCGAGGAAGCGGGAATTCTCCTTGCCCGGGACGCCTCAGGCGAGATCATTTCAGCCGCGCACACAAAGACGCTCAATGAATGGCGCTCTCGCATTGAAAATAACGATCTTTTGTTCCTTGATCTCATCCGGTCGGAGAAGTTGAGGCTCGCCTGCGACGCCTTGCATCTCTTTTCGCATTGGGTGGCGCCACCTGGCCTACATCGGCGTTTCGATACGTTGTTTTTCGCGGCCCGCTTTCCGCAGGGGCAAGTCGTCCTCGAAGACGGGAACGAGGCGACGGACGCGCTCTGGATCTCGCCGCAACGGGCGCTTGACGCCCGCGCGACCGGCGAGCGGAAAATCATTTTCCCGACAGCCTGCAATCTCGGTCTGCTCAGTCAGTCAAAAAGCGTTCAGGAAACTTTTGACTCTGCTGCGCGACGCGACATCCCGCCCGTGACGCCCATCGTCATCAAACGAGGCGGCAAACCCTTTTTGCAGATCCCTCAGAGGCTCGGTTATCCGGTCACTGAGGAAGCGGTCGATTTTGCGCGGCCAGACTGACGCCTGCGCGCCGTTCTAACGCGATGCGCGTCCACTCAAAGGCGATGAAATCATAAATCGTGTGCGTGAGGATCGGCGCAAACAGACTGCCGGTCGCCCAGAAAAGCGTGCCGAGATACGCGCCGACCAGCCCCGCGATCACGGCGTAAAGAACCGTTCGCGCATGTAGAAGTCCAAAGACAAGGCTCGTCAACGCGATCGCGGCCGCGACCGGCAACTGTCGGTCTGCGATTGTCTGCAGGACGCCGCGAAACATCGTTTCTTCACTGACGCCGGCGATTATCGAGAGCAGAATAATTCTCGGCCGGGTGAGACGAAATCCAAGTTCCGAGAAAAATTGCAGCTGCGACTCGCGAAAGTCGGCTAAGGGCCGCCAGTGCGTCCGCATGAACCAGTGCAGCGCGGCGGCAAGCGGCGCGACGGCGGCAAGTCCTAGAAGAGCATTCGCAACACTGGCGTTGAGGAGCGCCGGTAGATCGACGGAAGCAGCTTGCGCAATGCCGAAGGCTGCAGGGATCAGCATGGCGCCGAGGGCGGACGTCAACAAAAAGGCGCGGGTTTGCGACTGTTTCATTTCGCGATCGTCGCCCGTCGCTTCCCTAACCGGATGCGTCACGTCACGAGCGGCGTTTGAGGCCGCCGAGCATTCCCCGGACAAGCTCTCGGGTGATCATGTTTGAAAATGTGCGCACTGCGGTCTTAACCGCCGCCTCGCCAGCGGACTGCCGGTTCGATCGCCGGGCCCCCGAAGTCGTCCTTGAGGTCCTCGTCGGCGACGCCTTTTCCATCCGGCGTGGTTCTTCTTCAGCGCGATCTTCCCGCTCGGCGCGTTTGGCGAGCACTTCGTAAGCGGATGTGTTATCAACCGGCGTGTCGTAAACGTCGCCGAGATCGGAATAGCGCCTGATCTCCGCGCGCTCTTGCGGCGTGATCGCGCCCATGCGCGACGAGGGCGGGCGGATCAATGTGCGGTCGACGACGGAAGGCGCGCCTTTCGCTTCCAGCGTTGAGACCAGCGCTTCGCCGACGCCGAGCTGGGTAATCACCTCAAGCGTCGAGAACGCCGGATTGGGGCGAAACATTTCAGAAGCGGTCTTGATGACCTTTTGTTCTTTCGGCGTGAAAGCGCGCAGCGCATGCTGAATGCGGGCGCCAAGCTGGCTTGAAACGCTGTCCGGCACGTCCTGCGGGTTTTGCGTCACGAAATAGACGCCGACGCCCTTCGACCGGATAAGGCGCACAACCTGTTCGATTTTCTCGACCAGCGCCTTTGGCGCATCGTTGAACAAAAGATGCGCCTCGTCGAAGAAGAAGACGAGTTTGGGCTTTTCGGGATCGCCGATTTCAGGAAGCTCCTCGAACAGTTCCGAGAGGAGCCAGAGCAGAAAGGTTGCATAGAGTTTCGGCGTCTGCATCAATTTGTCGGCGGCAAGAATGTTGACGACGCCGGCTCCGGAATCATCCGTGCGCATGAAGTCGCGCAGATCGAGCGCCGGTTCGCCGAAGAACTTGTCGGCGCCTTGCTCTTCAAGCGCCAGCAGACGCCGCTGGATCGACCCGACCGTCGTCTTCGCCACATTGCCGTATTTCGTCGTCAGCTCGCCCGCGCGCTCTGCAACATCGACGAGCAATGCGCGCAAATCCTTGAGATCGAGCAGCAGAAGTTTTTCATCGTCCGCGACACGGAAGGCGAGCGTCAAAACGCCCTCCTGCGTCTCGTTGAGATCCATGAGCCGCGACAGAAGGAGAGGGCCCATTTCCGAAATTGTCGCGCGTATCGGGTGGCCCTGTTCGCCGAAGAGGTCCCAGAAGGTCACGGGGAAAGCTTCCGGCGCGTATCCTTCGAGCCCTATTTTCGCGGCGCGTTCGACCAGAAAATCCTTCATCGCGCCCGGCATCGCGATGCCCGCAAGGTCGCCTTTGACGTCGGCGGCGAACACGGGAACCCCGGCCTTGGAAAAGCCCTCGGCAAGTATTTGCAAGGTAACGGTTTTTCCCGTCCCGGTGGCGCCGGAGATGAGGCCGTGCCGATTGGCGTATTTGAGGGCGAGATGCTGCGGCGCCTCGCCTTTTCCGATAAAGATCGCGTCATCGCCCATCGCCGGAACTCCTGTCGAAAACAGCCCTTCCCGATAGCGGGGTCCGGGGGCCTGCGGCAAGCGCAAGGTCAGGACGGCGGGAAAACATTGCCCTTTCCCCGCCAAGCCTAGTAAAAGCATCTGACCCGCAGTTTTCCGCCCCGCCCCTCGACTTGGCGTTGTGGAACACCCGACCGGACAAGAGGAACAAAATGCTCAGAATTCTGCTCATTATTCTCGTGGCGCTTGCCGTCATCATCGGGCTCATGAAGCTCACCGGCGCGCGGCAAGAGGCTGCCGTTCCGGCGGTTGAGGCCGCTCCCGCCGTGACAGAAGAGGTTGCAGCGCCCGTCACCGAGGCGACCGTCGAAAGCACGGATGCTGCGGCCGGCGCCGTTGAAGAAGCGACCGACACGCTTAGCGGCACAGTGGACAGCGCAGTTGAAGGCGCAGCCGATACCGCGGCCGAGGCGGTCGATACCGCCGCGGCGCCAGCGGTAGAGACAGCGCCGGCCGAGACGCAACCTGAGACCGCGCCGAACTAACTGCGGATTTTCACTGACCACAGACTAAAACAGGCGCAGCCCTTGGGCTGC
>JBBTJH010000058.1:0-5549 GCA_038059555.1 Pseudomonadota bacterium
CACCCCGGTTTTTGTCACCCGCTCGCCCTACACCGACATTCGCGATGCGGCCTGAGCCGCGCACCAGACAGCGCCAGGCGGCGGCCGCAGCCGTTTCAGCCGGAAAAGACAGCGTCTTGTTTGCCGCGCTGAAAGCCCTGCGGCGAGAGATCGCGAGCGACCGAGGCGTCCCGGCCTTTGTGATTTTTTCCGATCGAACGCTCGCCGACATGGCCGCGAGAAAACCCCGCTCCGCCGCCGCCTTTGGCGCAGTCTTCGGCGTCGGGCGCGCCAAAACCGAAGCCTTCTCCGCTCAGTTCATCGCTGCGATCGAACGGCACATCGCGGGCGAGGACGCAGCCGCCTGAGGGCACAATGCGCCGGGCGCATAACCGGCACGCTTTATCGCACACGCCTTGCCGCGATGACGGGGCCGGGTCATGGTCCCGCCATCCCATTTGAAATGGAAAGGGCGCGTCCATGAAAAAACTGATTATTGCTTCAAGCCTCGCATTGGTCTTTGCAACGCCTGCGTTCGCTGAAACGCAAACCTTTGACCTCGCGGGCTTCACGCGCGTTTCGGCGGCGGCCGGCACGACGGTCAACGTTAAAGTCGGCGGCGATTATTCGGTCGTTGCAGAATCGACCGGCAAAGGCCTTGAAAAATTGCGCGTCGAACTCGTCGGCGACGAATTGCAGATCGGCCGCAAACATCGAACCATGAGCTGGGGCCGCAGCGACCGCGTGACGGTTACTGTCACGGCGCCGGCGCTTTCTGGCCTTGAGGTTTCATCGGGCGCCTCGCTTGACGCGACGGGCGTTGACGCGGGTTCGTTTGAGATCGAGGCCTCGTCGGGCGGCAGCCTCGACGTCTCCGGGCGCTGCGACGCGCTCAACGTCGAGGTCTCCTCCGGCGGCAGTATCGATGCGGAGGGCCTCTTGTGCCGCACCGCTATCGCCGACGCCTCTTCTGGCGGCAACGCCGACATCTACGCCTCCGAAGGCGTCACCGGCGACGCTTCCTCCGGCGGCAATGTCGATGTTCACGGCAATCCGAAAAACGTCAGCAAGGACACGTCGTCGGGCGGCAGCGTCAGCGTGGAATAAATAGGTCGTTGTGCGTAGATCGTCGTGCGTAGGCGGCGTCGGAAAACTACGCCCTACGCACTACGTCCGACGCACTCTTTAATCGCCTCAATCGCTTCTCCGGCTTTCGCGCCGTCGGGGCCGCCCGCCTGCGCCATGTCGGGGCGCCCGCCGCCGCCGGCGCCGCCGATCGCCTTCGCTCCGGCGCGGACGAGATCGACGGCGGAGAGGCGCTCTTTCAGATCGTCAGTGACGCCGACCGCAAGCGAGGCTTTGCCGTCTGCAACGCTGATAAAGGCGGCAACGCCGGAGACGAGTGACTTTTTCGCCTGATCGACAAGGCCGCGAAGGTCTTTCGCGTCAACGCCGTCGAGCACTTTGCCGATGAATTTGACGCCGCCGATGTCGGCGATTTCGTCCGCAGGCTGACCGCCGGCGGAGCCGCCGAGCGCGAGTTTCTTTTTCGCGTCGGAAAGCTCGCGTTCAAGCCGCTTTTTGTCGGCGAGGAGCGCGTCGACGCGCGCGGGCAGATCGGCGAGAGGCGCCTTCGCCGCATCGGCGGCCGCGCGGGCGAGCCCGGCCATTTCCTCGAGATAAAGCCGTGCCGCCTCGCCGGTCAGAGCCTCGATCCGGCGCACCCCGGCGGCGACCGCGCTTTCGGACGCGATCTTGAAGAGCTGAATATCGCCGAGAAGGCGCGCATGCGTGCCGCCGCAGAGCTCGACCGAATAGGAGCCCTCGCCCTGAAGTCCCATGCTCAGCACGCGGACGTCTTCGTCGTATTTTTCGCCAAAAAGCGCGACCGCGCCCGACGCGACGGCCGCGTCATACGGCATGATGCGCGTCACGACTTCCCTGTTCTGGCGGATGACGGCGTTGACGGCTTTTTCTACCTCGGCGAGTTCGGCCGCCGACACCGCTTTCATGTGCGAGAAGTCAAACCGCAGCCGGTCGGGCGAGACCATCGAGCCTTTCTGGGCGACGTGATCGCCAAGAACATCGCGCAGCGCCTTGTGAAGAAGGTGCGTCGCGGAGTGGTTCGCCCGCGTCTTGTTGCGGCGCGAAGCATCGATTGCAAGGCGGAGGGCGTCGCCTTTTTTAATCGCGCCCTTCACGACGCGCCCGATATGGCCGTGTAAGGCGCCCGCGCGCTTCCTTACCTCCGTCACCTCGATCACGAGGCCCGCTTCGGATGTGATCGTTCCGGCGTCGCCGACTTGCCCGCCCGATTCGGCGTAGAACGGCGTCTGGTTGACGATAAGCTCAATTTCATCGCCGGCTTTTGCGCTGGCGATTTCAACGCCGTCCTTGACGATCGCGAGCGCGACGCCTTCGGCCGCCTCGTGCACATAGCCGAGGAATTCCGTCGCGCCTGATCGCTCGCGCAGTTCGAACCACAGTTTCTCGCTCGCCGTGTCGCCAGAGCCTGCCCAGGCGGCGCGCGCGGCCGCCTTTTGCGCGCGCATCGCTTTGTCGAAGCCGTCGGCGTCAACGGCGACCCCGCGACGCCGAAGCGCATCCTGCGTCAGATCGAGCGGGAACCCATAAGTGTCGTAGAGTTTGAACGCAGTCTCGCCGGGGAGGGTTTTGCCGGTTCCGAGTTTTGCAACTTCGTCGTCGAGCAGCTTGACGCCGCGATCGAGCAGCGAGCGGAATTTTTCTTCTTCCGCGCGCAAGGTCTCGCGGATGAGAGCCGAGGCGCGGTGAAGCTCTGGATAAGCGGCGCCCATTTCGGCTTCGAGCGTCGGGGCAAGGCGCGTCATCAAGGGCTCGCGCGCGCCGAGGGCGTGAGCGTAGCGCATGGCGCGGCGCATGATGCGGCGAAGCACATAGCCGCGCCCTTCATTCGACGGCGTGACGCCGTCAGCGATCAGGAAGCATGACGCGCGCAAATGATCGGCGATCACGCGGTGCGCCGGCGCATCGTCGCCCTTCGCGGGGCGGCCGGTCAGTTCAACCGACGCGCCGATGAGCTTCTTGAAAAGGTCGGTGTCGTAATTCGACAAGACGCCCTGCATGATCGCGCTGATGCGCTCAAGCCCCATGCCGGTGTCGATCGAGGGCTTGGGCAGCGGCGTCATGGTTCCGTCCGCAGCGCGGTCGAACTGCATGAAGACGAGGTTCCAGAATTCGAGAAAGCGGTCGCCGTCCTGATCGGGAGAGCCGGGGGGGCCGCCCGCCAGCCTGTCGCCCTGATCGATGAAAATTTCAGAGCACGGCCCGCAAGGCCCGGTGTCGCCCATCGCCCAGAAATTGTCATTCGTCGGGATGCGGATGATGCGCGCGTCAGGAAGGCCGGCGATCTTTTTCCAGAGCGCGGCCGCTTCGTCGTCGGTGTGATAGACGGTGACCGTGAGCTTTTCTTTTGTCAGCCCGAAATCCTTGGTGACGAGCGTCCACGCGGCGTCGATCGCCTCCTCCTTGAAATAGTCGCCGAAGGAGAAATTGCCGAGCATCTCGAAGAACGTGTGATGGCGCGCGGTGTAGCCGACATTGTCGAGATCGTTGTGCTTGCCGCCGGCGCGCACGCATTTTTGCGAGGACGAGGCGCGCACATAGGGGCGCTTTTCAGCCCCGGTGAAGACGTTCTTGAACGGCACCATGCCGGCGTTGGTGAAAAGGAGCGTCGGGTCGTTCTGCGGCACCAGCGGGGCCGAAGGCGTCACCGTATGGCCCCGGGCCCGGAAGAACTCGAGAAACCCGGATCTGATGTCGTTCAACGATGTCATCGACTGGGACGTCATGGGCCCTCTTTGGTCGTTTGGATGTGACCGCGCAAACGCGGCCGCGCCGGGAAGCAATGCGGCTCCCCGGCGCGGCCGGTTTTCTTAGAGGGATAGGAAGGCGCCGTAAAGCGGCCGGGCGGCGCGGGGTGAAGGCCGCTGTCCGCCGCTGCTATGAGGCCGCTGGCGGATCTCACCCGCCGGCGGCGTCCTCGCCTACATTTTCATGCAGAAGAAATTCAGCTTGTTGCCGTCCGGATCGCGGAAATAGCCGGCGTAGAAATTGTCGCCGCGCGGGCCGGCCGCCCCTTCGTCGATCGCGCCGAGGGACATCGCTTTTTTGTAAAGCCGGTCGACCTTGTCGGTTGAGTCAACGACGAGCGCGACCATCGTTCCATTGCCCCAGGTGGCGGGCTTGCCGTCATGCGGTTTGATGACGCCAAGGCCCGGTTTATCCATGGCCGTGCCCCAGGCGATAAAATTATCGCCTTCCATAATCCGCTTGGCGCCGATTTCTCCCAAGAGCGCGTCGTAGAACGCCGCCGCGCGTTTGATGTCGTTCGTCCCGAGCGTCACATATCCGATCATTGGCTTCTCCCTGTTTAGGTGATGGGTGTTGGGTGGTGGTGATGGGATTAAAGTCGAACTGCGTCTTACCCCAGCCCCTAAAACCCAGTCCCTACAACCCGCCTTACCCTTCCGCCGCTTCGTCTAGATCGTCGCCTTCGCCCACGAGCATTTCCGTTGCGACAAGGCCTGCGTTCTCCCGGATCGCGGCGGCGATCTTGGCGCCGATATCGGGGTTATCCTTCAGGAACTGTTTGGCGTTCTCGCGGCCCTGGCCGATGCGCTCGCCTTCATAGGAAAGCCACGCGCCGGATTTCTCGACCACATTGGCCTTGACGCCAAGGTCAACCAGCTCGCCGACATAGGAGATCCCTTCTCCATACATGATGTCGAATTCGACCTGTTTGAACGGCGGCGCGACCTTGTTCTTGACGACTTTGACGCGCGTCTGGTTGCCGACGACGTCTTCGCCCTTCTTGATCGCGCCGATGCGGCGGATATCGAGGCGCACGGAGGCGTAGAATTTCAGCGCGTTGCCGCCCGTCGTCGTTTCGGGCGAGCCGAACATGACGCCGATCTTCATGCGGATCTGGTTGATGAAAATGACCAGCGTGTTCGATTTCGAAATCGAGCCCGTGAGCTTTCTGAGCGCCTGACTCATCAGCCGCGCTTGCAGGCCGGGAAGGCTGTCGCCCATCTCGCCTTCAAGTTCGGCGCGCGGGGTGAGCGCGGCGACCGAGTCGACGATCAGCACATCGACCGCGCCGGATCTGACCAGCGTGTCCGCGATTTCAAGCGCCTGCTCGCCGGTATCGGGCTGAGAGATCAGGAGATCGTCGAGATTGACGCCGAGCTTTTGCGCATAGATCGGATCGAGCGCGTGTTCGGCGTCGATGAACGCGGCGACGCCGCCTTTTTTCTGGGCTTCGGCCGCGACCTGCAAAGCGAGCGTCGTCTTGCCGGAGCTTTCCGGCCCGTAGATTTCAACGACGCGGCCCTTCGGCAAGCCGCCGATGCCGAGCGCGATATCGAGGCTGAGAGAGCCCGTCGAAATCGCTTCGATCTGCACCACCTCGCGGTCGCCGAGACGCATCAGCGAGCCCTTGCCGAACGCCTTGTCGATCTGGGAGATCGCCGCCTCGAGGGCCTTTTTCTTGTCCACTACCTCGCGCACAATCGCGTGCTTCTCCTTTA
>JBBTJH010000059.1:0-5801 GCA_038059555.1 Pseudomonadota bacterium
AGTCGAGCTTGCGGATTTGGCGATTGGGGTCTTCGTCGCGCTCGGCGCCGAACGGCACGCGCGGCGATGACAAACCAATCTCGAACGGTTGGGTGTTCGCATTGGCGAGCGACGGCGCCGCCTCTGCGGGCGCGCGCGCAGTGTTCGATCGCAGCTGAAAGAACACGCCGCCTTCGCGCGCCGCGGCGGCGACTTGCGCTTCTTTCAGCGCGGCTTCCCTTGCCGCATCCGCTTCGGGCGAGTTGCGGAAAGGCGTCGGCGACAGCGCCGCGTAGTCCGTCGCCTCGAAATACGCATCCTCGCCCGAAGCGCCGATCGCCTCTTCAGCGCGCAAGAGCGCCGCGCCGAGATCGCCGGGCAGTGGCGGCCCAAGCTTTGGCGCTACATCGGCATAGGTTTTGGGCAAGGCGTCTAACCCTTCCGCGGTCGGCTTAGTCTCGGTGTTGTAAAGTTCCTTTCCCTTTGCGGGCTCGATCGCGCGCGGAGGCTTCAAGGCGATCGACACCGCGCTGAAGACCAGCACCGCCGCCCCGCCGGCGGCGATCATCAGCGCCGTGCGATTGAGGCGCGTCACCGGCCGGGGCTTCGCCCTCAAACGCAAGGCGTCCGGCGCTTGCTTTTCAGCGACAGCGTCCATCAGCTGCGGTCCCTGAGGTCGGTGCGGACGATGCGAACTACGGCCTGCTTTTTCTCGCCGAGGCGAAGCTCCGCGGCGGCGAACAAGCGGTCGACGACATAGTAGTTCCCGCGCATGCGGTAATTGACGAGTTCGGGCTCGCCGCCAGCGCCGAGAATGAACAAAGGCGGCGCTTCGCCCTGCGCGATCTCGTCGGGGAACTGGATGAACACCTGCCTTCCGTCGTCGAAGGCGCGAACGGGGCGCCAGTGCGGCTTGTCGCCTTCTACCCGATAGCGAAACTTCAATGCATCGGGATCGACGCCCGCGGCGATGGTCGTTTGAAGACGATCGTTGGCGCGATCGTTGTCGTCGCGGCGCTTTACGAGCTGGTCTTGCGGATAGGTCCAGGAGATCGCCGCCATATAGGTGTCGCGGAAGGAGCGCATTTCGAGGTGATAGGCGCGCCGGTCCGTGGCGATCACGAGATTGGTTTTGAGGTTCGGCGCGATCGGCTTGACCAGAATGTGGACGCGTTCGCCGCCGCGTCTGCCGTCGGCGTCGCCGCTGCTCGTATCGCCGACGATCCATCGGACAGTGTCGCCGGCGGAGACCGAGTTCAATCTTTCGCCGGGTTCAAGCGCGATGTCGGTCACCTGTTCCGGCGCGGCGTAGAGTCGATAGAGCGCGCCTTCCATGAACGGGTAGACCTGCACAGCGTTCAGGAACCGATCGAGATCCGGTTCGATCGTGGCGAGGCTGTTCGCCGTGTCGATACGCTCGAAGGGTTTGAGCGGCTCGGGCGGCGCGCCTTCCTCTTCAAGCTGCTTCAATTGCCCCGGGAGGGGATAAGGCTTCGGCGTCTCAATAAGCTCGCGAACGGGCAAAGCGTCAAAGCTCACCATCTTCGCCGGCGCGGCGACGCGTTGTTCATCGAGCCTGATGTCGGTCGGCGCAATGGCGCAGCCCGAGGCTGCAAGGAGCGCGAACGTCGAGGCGGTCGCTTTCATGAGCGTTCTCCCGTTGAGAGGTCCTTCGACCAGTTGACGCCATGCACGTAGAGGCCGAGCGGATTTTTGTGCAGCGCCTCGGCGGTGCGCGGAGGCGCGAGCACGATGGTCAGATGCGCGGTGAAACGTTCGAGCTTTTCGAACTGGCCGCTGGCATAGGTTTTCTCGGACCAGCGGAGTTCGAAGGAGTCGTCCGACGCCCTGACGACGCTCCCGACCTCGACGGTGACGCTGCGCCTGCCGACATCCTTGAACGGATCATGGTCGCGGGCGTAGTCGTTGAGCGCCAGCGCGCCGCGATCGGTCGCGTAGTCGTAAGCGCGCAACCAGTTCTCGCGTACGACGACGGGATCGATTGACACGGAACGAACGTCGCGAATGAACTCAGCAAGGCTGTGCGCGATCTGCGCGTCCGACGGCGTGTAGGCCTCATTGGCGGGGCCGACAGCGCGGGCGGCGCCCGTTGCATCGACCTCGACCACGTAAGGGGTCACGATCGAACGGGTCGATTGCCACAGGAGGCCGCCGACGGAGAGACACGAAAGCCCGAGCGCGCCAAAAGCGGCGAGGCGCCAGTTCGCGGCAGCCACACGCGCCGATCCGATGCGTTCGTCCCACTCCGCCCCCGCGCGGGCGTAAGGGGTTTCGGGTTTCGGAGTCTCGCCATAATGAACGGATGATCGTCGGAACATGCGGTTCACTCCTCGCGCTGATTGAGATTGGGTCCCTCGCCCGACCCGCCGCGGTCGCCCGACGCGATCACATGCGTCGCGGTAAGGCCGGCGTCGCGGAGGCCCTGCTCGGCGCGGAGTTTTCTCGCCCAATCTGGCGCGCCGCCTGGCTGACCGCTTGCTGACGTCGTCGTGGCGCCGGACGAAAGCTTGCCGCCGGTCGCGGTGAACGCGGCGCGTTCGCCGGCCTTGAAAGCTTCGCCCGGATTACCGAACGCTCTTGATACGGAGGAGCGCATCGCGCTTCCAGCGCTGGAGAGCCCCGCTTGTGCAACGCCGGCAGCGCCCGCGGCAGCGCCGCGCCATCCGGCGTCGCCGGAAGCGGCGCGGCCGAGCGTCCAGGCGGCATTGGCCCCACCGGCCATCGCAGCCCCGGCGCGGACCGCTGACCCGCCAGCATTCGCCGCAGCGCGCGCACCGCCGAGCCCTAGCGCGCCAGCGCCGGCGATGGCGGCGCCGGTTCCAGCGACTGTCGCAACGGCGGCGCCGGCGCCAAGCTGCGGCGCGCCGGAGACAAGGCCGGCGGCGATCCCGGGCCCGAAGATGCCGAGCGCGAGGAGCGCGAGCGCGGCGAGAATGGTCGCGGCCGCGTCCTCAAGCGTGACGGCGCCGGGCGTGAAGGCCGAGGTAATCGACCCGAAAATGGTCGCGCCGATGCCGACAATGATGGCGAGCACCATCAGCTTGATGCCCGACGAGACGACATTGCCGAGGACACGTTCGGCGAGGAAGGATGTCTTGTTCCACAGCGCGAAGGGGACAAGGACGAAGCCCGCGAGCGTCGTCAGCTTGAACTCGATGATGGTGACGAAGAGCTGGATCGCCAGAATAAAGAAGGCGAAGAGGACGATCACCCAGGCGAGGATGATGATCGCGATAGTGACGAAATTATCGAAGAAACTCGGGAAGCCGAGCAGCCCATTTGCTTCTTCGAGGAGCGGATAGGCGGCGGTGTAGCCGGTGTCGGCGACGAAGCCCGGCTTCATGAGGTCGGCGGCGGTCAGCGTCGTTCCCGTCGCGACGAGACCGAGGCCGGCGAAGCTTGCAAAGATGATGTCGGAGAGCAGCCGGAAATTATTGATGATGAAAGCGAAGGCCCCGACATAGAGCACCTTTTTTACGAACTGGCCGATGACGTTGTCGACGCCGTTCATCGACCAGAAGAGGCCGGCGAGAACGATATCGATGCCGATGAGGATCGCGGTCAGGAAGCCGACATCGCCCTGCAAAAGCCCAAATCCGCTATCGATGTAGCTGACGAAGGTCGCCGTGAACGTGTCGATGACGTTGAGATTGCCCATGGCTTGTCGCCCGTTCCTGTTTCCTCAGGGGTAGATGACGCCGTCGCCGACGAAGCGCGCCCGGTGAATGCGGGCGCGCTCTTCCATTTGAAGCTTGCGCGCACGGTCGAGCGCGTCGGCGCGCGAGGCGACGGCGAAAAGCTCTGCTGTCTGCATCGCCTGCTTTGCCTGCAGCGCGAGGAGCTGGTTCGACGCCTGCCCTACCTGAAGGCCGCCGATCGCGCTTTCGCTTTGCGCCACAATCTCGTCGAGCGTTCCCCTATCGGCGGAAATCGTCTCGGCGATCTTGGCTTGCATCAGCATGGCGTCGTGGAAGGCGCGGCTCGCCTCTTGCCAATGCGTGCGAGCGTCCGCCGCCATCGCGGCGTTCGTTGTCGCGCTGTAATCCTCGGGGAAGAGCGATGTAAACTGAGCGTCGATCGAGGCGACGTCGTAGGCAAGCCCCTTCGCGGTCTTTATCAGGGTCTCGATCTCGACGAGCCGCGCGTTCAGCGCCGCGCGCGCCGTATAGGGAAGGCTTGTGAGATCCTTCACCTGATTGACGATCATGGCGGCTTCATTGGTGAGCTGCTTGATCTGGTTGTTGATCATGGTCAGCGTGCGCGTCGCTGTCAGCAGGTTCTGCGCATAATTGGTGGGGTCGTAGACGATGCCGCCAAAGAACTGCGCGTTCGCCGGCGCGAGCGGCAACACGCTGAACGCAAGCAGGCTCACGCTGCTTACAGCCAAAGCTTTCATTCGGCGGCGCATTGGAGGACTCCTTCGTTGAGTGGGTGGTGGCCGGAAAAGTTGGATCGGTGATCCGCGAGAATGTCGTTCGCCCAGGCGAGGCCCTTGGCGTCGAGGAAGCGGCTGGCGAAGTCGCTGGCGCTGTCTCTCACGATGCGATCAATGAGTTGCTGATCGGCGGACGAGGACGCGCCGCAGAGCGCGAGCGCAACGGGGCCGAGGCCAAGCTCGAAGAGCCGGTTGCCGATCGCCGACTGATAATAATAGTGGCGCTTGGGGCTAGCGGTCGCGATCAGCTCGATCTGCCGTGCATTAAGCCCGAAGCCTTCATAGGTCGGGCGGATGCCGGCTTCTTGAGCGCGGTCGTTCGCGAGGAAGATCCGCGACGGGCAGCTCTCGATAACGGTCGGCGCAATTCGCGACGCCGCGATGTCGCTCAGGGACTGCGTCGCGAACACGACCGAGACATTCTTCTTTCGCAAGGTTTTGAGCCAGTCGCGCAGGCGCGCGGAGAACAGCGGATGGTCGAGGAACACCCAGGCTTCGTCGATCATGAGAAGGGTCGGCCTCCCGTCGAAACGCGCATCGAGGCGGTCGAAGATATAGGCGAGCGCTGGCGCGACCGCCGCTTCCTGGCGCATCAGCGCTTCCATCTCGAAGCCGTGCGCTTCGGCGAGATCGAGCGTGTCGCGCTCGGCGTCGAAAAGGTTTCCATGGGCGCCGTCGATGGTGAAGGGCTTCAGCGCCGCGCGGAGATCGGCGCGCTGCAGGAGCAGCATCAATCCAGTGAGCGTCCGCTCCCTTGCCGGCGCTTCGGCGAGGTTGGTCAGCGCCAGCCAAAGCGCGTCCCGGATCGAGGGATCGATCGCGACGCCCTCCTGGCCGAGGATGCCGAGAAGCCAGTCCTGCGCGCGCGACCGCGCCGCAGCGCCGTCGATCGCAGCGAGCGGCTGAAACGCCGGTGCGTCTTCAGACCCGAGATCGTGGAACGCGCCGCCGAGCGCAAGGATAGGGGCCCTCAGAGAGCGGCCCTTGTCGAAGGCGAACACTTGCGCGCCGGGGTAGCGACGGAACTGCAGCGCCATCAGCGCGAGGAGAACAGATTTTCCAGCGCCGGTCGGTCCGACTATCAAGGTGTGCCCGACATCGCCGATATGGGTAGAAAGCCGGAACGGTGTCGTTTCATGCGTGGTCGCGACCAGCAGAGGCGGACCGCCGAGATGCTCGTTCCACGCTGCGCCCGCCCACACCGCCGACAGGGGCGCGAGATGCGCGACATTCAGCGTGTGGATCAGCGGCTGGCGGATGTTGGCGTAGAGCTGTCATGGCAATGAGCCCAGCCAGGCGTCGACGGCGTTGACGCTTTCGCGGATGACGACGAAGCCGAGGCCGTTGAGGACGCGCTCGATCTCTT
>JBBTJH010000060.1:0-6339 GCA_038059555.1 Pseudomonadota bacterium
AGCGCAGCCAGACGATCATAGAGGAAATGCGCAAAGCCGCGACCGAGAATTCAAAAGAGATCCGCGAAGCCGTCGAAGACGGCAAAAAGCGCCTTGCACATCTTATTGAAACCGGCGCCAGCGCCGCGCTCGACCGGACCTGACGCTGAATGAGCGCGACGACGCTTCCGGCGCCAGCGCCGCAGCAATCTCTCGACGATGTCATGCTCGCCATGGACATCGTCGATACGCTGCGTCACCGCGAACTTGTGCTCGAAAAAGAACTCGGCGGCGTCGAGCGTAAAGATGCGCTCGTCAAACGGCTGAAGGAAATCTATTCGGCGCAAGGAATAGAGGTTCCAGACCGCACGCTCGAAGACGGCGTCAAGGCGCTCGAAGAGCAGCGCTTCGTCTATGCGCCGCCGAAGGAAGGCTTTGCGGTGAGCCTCGCGAAATTTTATATCGCGCGCGATCGCTGGATGAAGCCGCTCGCCTTTGTCGCCGGCTTGGCGCTGTTCATCACGGCGGCTTATGAATTCGGCTTTGATAACCCGCGCGAGGCACGCGCGGAGAAGGCCCGACTTGAGCTGACGGTCGATCTGCCGAAGGAACTCGCAGCCGCGCGCGACGCGGCGCTCGCGCTCGCTGCAAATGACAGCGCCAAAGCTCGGCTAAACGCCTCCTATCAAGACGGCGTGGCGGCCGCGAAATCTGGCGACGCCGCGGCCGCGCGCGCGGCGATCGGCGAGCTGGCGTTTCTTTCCGGCGTGCTGGATGAGGATTTGACCATTCGCGTCGTCTCTCGTCCCGGCGATTATTCCGGCGTCTTCCGCATTCCGGACGATGCGCCGGACGCGCGTAATTATTATCTGATCGTCGAGGCGGTCGATGCAAAAGGCCGCGCCAAGACGCTCGAAATCTCAAGCGAGGAAGACCAGAAAACCGCGCGCGCCGATAAATGGGGCGTGCGCGTCCCGGAGGACGTCTTTAACGCCGTCTCCGCCGACAAGGCCGATGACCAGATCATCCAGCACTCAGAGATCGGCGTGAAACCCAAAGGCGCGCTGACGCCGGAATACGAGATCGACGCCGGCGGCGCGATCCTGGAGTGGTGAGATGACCTCCGGCCGCGACGCCCTGCATCAGATAGACGCCTCGATCGCTGAGGCGAGAGCGCGCCTCACCAGCGCGAGCTCTGCGGCCGCGAGCGACGCGCGAACGCTCGCCGATATCGACCAGCGAGAGGTCGCGGTCTTTCTCGCCCTCGCCGATGTCCGGCTGATCCACCTGCAGGAAGACGGCGCGAACGGCCGCTCGCTGGGGCTCGTCGATCGCAAGGCGGCTGAATTGATTGCAGACCATGAACGCGAGGTCGCCGACATGGCGTCGGCGCGCGACACGGCCGCGCACGAGCTTGAAAGGCTGGAAGCTGCGCGGCGAAGCGCTGAAGCCGATGTCGAGACCGCGATGGCGCGTCACGAACACGCGGCCGCTGCGACGCGGGCACGGCTCGAAAAAGATGAAACATGGCTCGCCCGGGCGGCCGATGTTGAAGCGCTCGGCGCGATGGCGGCGCGCGCTGACCAGAAGCTCGTCCTCGCGCGCGAAGATCGCGCTGAGAAAGGCGCGGCGTATGAGTCCGATCCTTTGTTTCTTTATCTGCGCGAGCGCAAATTCGCGACGCGAGACTATCGCGCGTTTCCCCTTTACGCCGTGCTCGACCGCTGGGTCGCCTCGATCATCTCCTACCGCGACCATCGGCTGAATTACGAACGTCTCCTCGAAATTCCTGAGCGCCTCGCCGAGCATGTGACGCGGCTCAAGGGCGATATGGAGACCGCGCGCGAGACGCTTGAAAAGATTGAACGCGGCGCGCTCGAAAAAGACGGCGTCGGCGGCTTGCGCGATGAGGTCGGCGCGGCGCGAACTCTGGTCGAAACGCTCGACGCGCAAATTGAAAACGCGGAAAAGCAGCGCCGCGAACTAGCGAGCCTTCACGCAGCGGCGGCGAGCGGAAAAGCCGGGCCCCTCAGCGAAGCGAGAACCCTCATCGCCGACGCGCTCGCCAAGATCCCGGTGCCGGATCTTAAAGTGCTCGCCGCTGAAACCGCGAGCCTTGAGGATGACCGCCTGATTGACGAACTCATCCGCACTCGCCGCCAACGGATGGAATTTGAAGAGGCAAGGCGCTCGGCCGTCGGATCGCTGGACGCGCTGGGGCGCCGCTTGACCGACCTCGAAGACGTTCGTCGCCGCTTCAAAGGCGCTCGCTTCGACAGTCCGTATTCGGAGTTTACGGGACAAGACGTGCTCGCGCTTCTCGTCGCCGAATTCCTGCGCGGCGCGGTATCGCGCGACGATCTCTGGCGGCGCATCGAGCGCGGGCACCGGACGCGCCGGCGCGACTATGACAATGATATCGGCGGCGACGAATGGCGCGGCCGCTTCGGCCTTCCCGATAATTGGGGCGGGAATAATGGCGATTGGAGCGGCGGCGGCCCTCGCGGGCCCTCCATGCCGCGCGCGCCAAGACCGCCGCGCATCCCGCGCCTTCCTTCCGGGGGCGGATTTAGAACCGGCGGCGGGTTCGGCGGCGGCCGTCGCGGCGGCGGCGGCTTCAAGACCGGCGGCGGGTTTTAGAGCGCCGGGAGCGAACGAAAAAACGCCCCGCGCTTTTCGGGAATGCATTTTATCATCAGGCGTCAGCGCCGTGTCGCGCCAGACGCTCCAGCCAGGCGTTTGCGCTCTCCATTGCCGGACGAGGGCAAGGGATGTAGAACAGTTTCGAACAGTTGGGGGAGCGTGATGGCCCATTTTATATCAGGACAGACTGCTTTACTTCGCTTTACCGTTTGCGCGACTTTCCTCGCTATCGCGGCGACTTTCGGCGTCGGCGACCCTGCCCTCGCGCAAGCAACGCCAGAGGCGCCGCATAAGCGCGCCGCCGTCATTTCCATGGTCGGCGACAGGCTGATCCAGCGCCAGATCGGCGTCACCGTCTTCGGCAATGAGTTCGAAGATTATGACGCGACCGATTTGGGCCTCGATGCGGCATGGGAAGCGAAAATCCGCGACGCCGCGTCAAGTTACGGGCCGTTTGATTTTGTCGATGTTGAATTCGACCGCGCTGCGCTGCTCGCCACTTACCCGAAAAAAAGCAACTGGATAAATACGTGGCGCCATCTGAGGTTCAAGAAAACCCAGCCGATATTCGCGCAGATCGCCGCGGACAATCATCTCGACACGCTGATTGTGCTCGGCGCCGACGCCTACAATGTCATCGAAGGCGTGATGGATATTGAAGGCGCCGGCATCTACACAACCAAGAGTTTGGGCGGCAAGAAGTCGATTTATTATCTCATCTCCCAGCTTGCCTTGATTGACGGGGCGACGGGGATGCCGATCGAAACCGCGTATCTGACTGTGGGCAGCCGCTGGAAGAAAATTTATGGCGGGTTTCCCGTTGTCGATGTTCCAGAAGCGCTGACCGGAAAAGACTACCCTTCCTATACGGCGGAAGAAAAAGAGTTTCTGAAAGGACAGCTGACAGCGCTCGCCGATCCGGCCTTGCCGCGTTCCATGGCGAAGTTATTCGGCGCTGAGACGCCGGACGAAGACGAAGGCGAAGAAGAACCTGCAGACGCTGAAGCTGAAGCGGAGGCAGAGGGTGCGGCAGATGCGCCTGCAGAAGCGCTGCCCCCGGAAGCATCCCCAGCCGATCAGGAGTAAGCGCGCCGAGCCGCGCCGCCTTAATACCGGATCAGCGCCGAGCCCCAGGCGAGGCCGCCGCCGAGCGCGGCGAGAACCAAAAGCTCACCGCGCTTGATGCGGCCGTCGCGGATCCCTTGATCCAGCGCCAGCGGGATCGACGCCGACGAAGTGTTCGCGTGTTTTTCGATGGTGACGATGATCTTGTCCTCGGAGAGATCGAGGCGCTTGGCGCAGGATTCGATGATCCGAATATTGGCCTGATGCGGCACGAACCAGTCGATTTCCTCGCGTTTCACTTTCGCCCGTTCCGTCACTTCGAGGACGGCGTTGGAAATTTCCTGAACGGCGTTGCGAAAGACTTCCTTGCCGTTCATCCGCACCTTGCCGACGGTCGCGGTCGAGGCGGGGCCGCCGTCGGCGTAGAGATGCTCGGCGAGGCGGCCGTCGGCGGAGATATAGGTCGCGAGAATGCCGCGCGGCGCGGCGGCGGCGTGCGGCTTGTTGGCGGAGAGAACGACCGCGCCGGCGCCGTCGCCGAAAAGCACGCAAGTTCCGCGATCCGTCCAGTCGAGAAAGCAGGAGAGCTTTTCAGCGCCGATGATCAGCGCGTGCGTCACCTGGCCTGTCGAAATGAAATTGTGCGCGATGTTCAGCGCATACAGAAATCCCGCGCAAGCGGCCGACACATCGAAAGCGATGCCGGGCGGCGCGCCGAGCTTTTGCTGCACGTAAACGGCGGTCGAAGGGAACGTCTTGTCGGGCGTCACCGTGGCGACGATGATGAGATCGATATCGCGAGCCTCAAGCCCCGCTTGATCAAGCGCCCGCTGCGCGGCGGTCGTTGCAAAATCGGACGTCACCTCGTCATCGCCGGCGATGTGCCGCTCGCCGATGCCGCTGCGCGAGCGGATCCACTCGTCGGAGGTCTCGACCTTTTTCGCGAGATCCGCATTGGTCACGATGCGCCCCGGCAGGCACGACCCAACGCCCGATATTACCGACTCAATCGATGACATAGACTAAAACCCTCGTCTTTCAGTTCGCGTCCGACCTTGGGGCTGGCGGACCGCGTTTTTCAAGCATGACCTTGCGCGCGTCGTTGATTTTCGCTGCAAGATAATCGCTGCCGCCCTTGTCGGGATGGAGCTGCGCGATCAGTTTGCGGTGCGCGGCTTTGACGTCGTCCTCGCTCGCGTCAGGCGCAACGCCGAGGATCGCCGCCGCTTCCTCAATGCCGAGCGCCGCGCGCGGCGCCGCCGAGACGCCCGCGCCCGGCGCCATGTCGTTCATCGCCTTGATCGCCCGCTCGCGCCAGAGCTCGATCGCGGTGACGCCCCCCGCCGCAAAGACAATCATCAGCGCCAGCGGGAAAAGTTTCGCCGCGAACAGGACGATCGCCACCCCGAGGAGGCCGACGACTTTGAGGCGGAACATGTTGCCGGAGCCGCCGTCTTTGCCGGCGCGCAAGAGCACCCAGGCGGCAGCCGCAAGGGCCAAGAAAACGGCGAACTTCCCGATCATCAACAGACCTTGCGCAGCGCAGCCTAGTGATTATGGCCCAATCGGCGGCGGCGCGAAACCTCCCGCCCGGCGGAAGGCGTTGAATTAGGCCTGATATTCTAAATCTGAAGCTCTTGCGAAGGATCAGGCGGCGGCGCGGCCGTCCGCTTCCTTCCCCTCGATTTCCGGCTTTGGAAGATTGAGCGTTGCAATCAGCGATCTGATTTCAAGGCGCGCCGTCACATGGCTCATGGTCGAGAGCCGGAGCGGCGCGTCCGGGCCGCCGAGATCTAAAAGCGTCAGTCCCATCGGGAACAGCTCGCGGTAAATGACGCGGTCGCCAAAGCCGCGCGCCAGCCGGAACCCGATCCGCGTCGAGAGTTCTTCAAGACGCTCGCCCATCGCCCGCTTGTTGTTGGCTCTGGTCGCCGAGAGGCGATTGCGCATGACCACCCAGTCGATGCCGCCTTTGACGCCCGACATGGCGCGGCGCTTGCGCGCGTTCCAGACCATCTCGCTGTAAAGGCTCGGCCCGAGCAGCGCGCCGGTTTCAGGATCGAGCCGCGCGAGCAGATCGAAATCGACGAAGCTGTCGTTCAGCGGCGTCACGATGGTGTCGGCGTGAGCATGCGCGAGGCGCGACAGATGCGTGTCCGCGCCGGGGCAATCGATGACGACGAAATGGCAATCGGCCAGCGTCTGCAACGTCGAGGTGAAGTGTTCGGTCTCGGCGCGGCGCGCCTCCTCGCGGCTGTCGATCGACGACGGCTCGATGCGCGGCTGCACCGGGAATAAAAGGGTCGCCTTTTTCGACGCGGCGAACGCCTTCCGGTTTTCCATATAGCGCGCGAAACTGCGCTGGCGCATGTCGAGATCGATCGCAGCGACCTTGTAGCCGGATTTCAACAGGGCGATCGTTATATGCATGGCGGCGGTCGATTTGCCCGATCCGCCTTTTTCATTGCCGAGTACGATGACGTGCGTCACGAAATCATCCTTGCGAAGGGTTGAGGCGCCCGCGAGGGGAAGCAGGCCGGAATTAACCAACCATTCAGAGGGTGATTTTGAACTCCCCCGCAACCCCCGCAACGTCAGGGCGGGAGGGCCGCAGGCAGAATTCTTGCTCCGCGATAGCCAGTCCTTAGCACT
>JBBTJH010000061.1:0-6843 GCA_038059555.1 Pseudomonadota bacterium
AAAATTCCCAGAGCCGCATTGTCTCGTCATTGATCATCCGCCGCTCTCCTTCTTTTCCTGCGTCAGCTGTTCGCCCGAAAAATCGTGATGACGCCCTTCGCCGGGATCGACAAATGCGCGCGGCCGTCCGCGCCGACGGTGACCGTTCCGCCCGTTTTGGCGAGCGCTTGCGGTGTCGTGTATTCAATTTCATAGGCGCCGGGGGGAAGCCCTTGCAGCGTGAAATCGGCAGCGCCTTCGGTAATCACCGAAACGCTGACGCCGCCGCCTGGCCGCACGAAAGCGAGCGGCTTTAGCGAAGGGTCGGCGGAGATCGCGCCAACGCGCACATCTCCAATCCGCGCGTGGCGCCAGATCTGCGCCAAGGCCCGCGTCTTTGCCGACAGTCGAAGACGCTCGCCCTTTGGTTTTGTGAGATCGGCGACCAGAAGATATTTGCCGTTGTCCATGACATTCGCGATCGCCCATTGCTGCCAGGCGGAGACATTGGCGATCGTCATGTCGCGATAAAACTCGCCCACATCGGCGGAAAAATGTTCAAGCATCGCCGTTGAGACGCCAGAGGCGGACGCCTGACGCGCGATGCCTCGCCGCACATCGTCGGAGGGATTGTCGTAAGAATGATAGGAGAGCGTGTCGATCTTCGCGCCGGCATGCGCCGCCGTGTTGAAATAGGGTACGGCGTTTTTGGCAAGTTTCGTCGAAGGGCCGATGATTTGCGGGCGATATCCTTTCTTCGCCAGCCGCTTTGTCGCCGCCCGGATAGCAGGCGCCAGCCGCTCAGCGCGCCAGAGGCCGGAATTTTCAGGCTCCAGCACAATTTCTAGCGCGTCGGGCGTCAGGCCGTATTTTTCCTTTAGATGATCGAATGTAGCGGCGATCAGCTCGGCATATTCTTCCGGCTTTGTCGCATAGCTGAGCGTTCCAAGGCTTCCCTTGTTGAAATCGACAAAGCACAGCGTGACGAAGAGTTTCTCGCCGCGCGCCGCCAGAAGATCGCGCATCTGGAGCACGAGCGTTTCAACCCTGTAATCCAAACCCGCCCACTGAAACGCCGCAGGATTGAGGGCGAAGGGATCCTTGTTGTCGTTTTGCTTTTCGTAATTGTGATTGTGCCACGAGAAATAGGTCTCTTCGCCGTTCACAAAGCGCGTCCAGTAATCGACCGGGTTTTCGGTATTCGACCTGACCTCAAGCCGCACCCGGTTGATCCCCACATCGTCAACTATTTTTCGCGCGACCTCATGGCGATCCTGCCGCCATGTGTCGTCATAGCGATCGCCGACTTTGTCTTGTTCCCATCCGCGAATGGGGACTTCCCACCCGGAAAGCGTCTGGAACCGCTTGGAGAGATCGATACTGATGTCGGCGCCCGCGGCCGCTCGCGTCTCACGCGGCGCGAAGGCGAGAGCAGCGACAGCGGCGAAGAAAGCCGCAGCGGCGACCGCGCTGATTTTAAACTTTTGAGCCATGCCTGTCACTCATTACGCTGGATTTGCCGACGCGCGGCTATTAGGCTTTCGAGAGTAACGGAATGAGCCTCTTTGTGCAAAACTCGATCCGCCTTGTCGAAGTCGGTCCCCGCGACGGTCTGCAAAACGAAAAGCAGACGGTCGAGACTGCCGTCAAGATTGAGCTGGTCGAGCGTCTCGCCGCCGCCGGCGCAACATCGGTCGAGGCCGGCGCGTTCGTTTCGCCCAAATGGGTGCCGCAGATGGCCGCCTCCGACGAGGTGATGGCGAAGATCAAGCGGCTTCCCGGCGTTTCCTATCCGGTGTTGACGCCGAACCTTAAAGGCTATGAGGCCGCGCGCGCTGCAAAGGCTGACACTGTTGCGGTTTTTGGCGCGGCGTCGGAGAGTTTTTCACAAAAGAACATCAATTGTTCCGTCGCCGAGAGCCTTGAGCGCTTTCGCCCGGTGATCGAGGCGGCGAAAGCCGACGGGATTGCGGTCAGAGGCTATGTCTCCTGCGTGCTCGGTTGTCCCTATGAAGGAAAAATTCCGCTGGACGGCGTTGTGCGCGTTGCGAGCGCGCTCTTCGAAATGGGCTGCTATGAAATCTCGCTCGGCGACACCATCGGCGCCGGCACGCCGGAAGAAGCGCGCGCGATGATCCGCGCTGTCGCCGGCGCCGTCCCCGTCCGCGCCCTCGCCGGGCATTATCACGACACCTACGGACAGGCGTTGGCGAATATCTGGGCGTCGATCGAGGAAGGCGTCAGCGTCATTGATTCGTCCGTGTCAGGATTGGGCGGCTGCCCCTATGCGAAAGGCGCCTCCGGCAATGTCGCGACGGAGGACGTCATCTATTCGCTGCACAATTCAGGGATCGCGACCGGCGCCGATCTCGAAGCGACGATCGCGATCAGCCAGTGGATTTCAGGGGTTCTCGGCCGCAGGCCCGGCTCGAAAGTGACGCTGGCGCGTATGGGCTCGAGCAGCTAAGCCGCGTTGACAGCGCCGGCGCCCCGGCCATAACGAGGGATGATGACGCAAGATCTTGCCGCTGATTTTCTCAATAACGACTACGCGGTGCTGCGCGCGGCGGCGCCCGCGGAAGTTGCCCGGAATTTTCTCTCCGTCATTCACGGCAGCATGATCCGGCAGCCGGGCGGGCTGAACAATTTCGTGTTGCAAGAGCCGCGCGTCAACACGCAGCGCGGTTATGAATTCTACGGCTATCGCTTGCCGATGGCGATGTCGTTTCACTGGGCGCTGACGTCACGCATCAGCGAAATTGTCGGCAAGTCATTGTTGCCGAGTTTCGTTTTTTTTAGGGTTTACATGAAGGGCGACCGATTGCTGGTGCATTCCGATCGCCAGTCGTGCGAGTATGCGCTGACCTTGACGCTGCGCTACAGCGACGATCTGATGTGGCCGCTTGAAATCGGCGATGTCAGTCACCGCTTTGAAGATATCGCCGACGATCCCAAATCCGACGATTTCGGCGACGAGCCGTTCAGTACGGTCCGCCTCGATCCTGGCGACGCGCTTCTCTATCGCGGCGTCAACCGCCGGCACGCCCGGATGATTCCCAATCCGAACCGCTGGTCGGCGCATATGTTCCTCTTTTGGGTCGATGCCGACGGCCCGTTCAGGGAAATGGCCTTCGACAGGAAGACATTTGACGGCGCGGTTGATTTTCCGCCGCCGGGGTGACGCATTCGTGAAGTCTCGCCCGGCGAGATCATGCTGGAACAAAGAGCGCCTGCGCTGTATGGGTCTCCAGCGCCCGGCGCCCCGCATGAAATTGGAATTTCAGAGAGGGGCGAGCGGCCCGCTGATCTCCACGGATCGCGATTTCGACGAGGGGCCGGTTGAACGATGGGAAAAAACATGACGCGTCAAAAACTTGTCACTTACGCCATCGCCGCCGCATTCCTTGGCGCTTTTTTCATGTTTGCGCGCACGCCGGCGACGAGCGCGGACGCCCCCTATGAGGGCAAGCCGGAAATCGTCGCTGCGACGTTCGCCTCTTCCTGGTGCTCCGCCTGCAAGGTGTTGAAGCCGAAACTCGCGAAAGTCATTCCCGGCTTCAAGGACAAGCCTGTCGCCTTTGTCGAATTCGACTTCACCTTCGGACCGCGCGATGAAATCCGGGCCGAGGCTGACAAATACGGCATCGGCGATCTTTACGAGCGCAACAAGGGCGCAACCGGCTTTACGGTGCTTGTCGACAGCGACACCGGCGCCATTCTCGACACCTTGACCATGAATTTTTCCGAAGACGCCATGCGCGCGGCGATCGCCCAGGCGATCGCGATTGCGTCGCATACGGACGATACCGCCCCGCTGGCGCAATAAGGCGGCCGCCCCGGCGTTTTTAGCTACGATTTTACTTGTCGAACCTATATTTTTAGGTCACCATCCGGGTTGTTCCGAGGGGCGTCCCGCCTGTCGCCAATGGACGACAGCTCGTGCGACGCGCAACCTCTCATGGCCCGCCTTCGCGAGTCCGCTCGCGTCGCCGGACGAAGAGAGCAATACGCGCCAGGGAGCAAGGGCATAAGGGACTGAGAAGCACCCTTTGAACCTGATCCGGGTCATGCCGGCGTTAGGGACGGAACATCTGCTCTCGCTGTCCTGCTTTTTCAGGCGCTGCGGGTGATATAGAGCCGCCTCCTTGCCGCTGGGCCCCAAACGCGATTGCGACGGTGAGGAAGCGGCTTGATCTTGCAAGGCTTCGCGCGCGATCGCCGCGTCTGTAGCGCTGGCGCAGGCAACGCTTGTGAGAAACAAGGCTTGCGCGAGACAAGGCTTGCGCGAGACAGGGCTTGCGCGAAAAAGGCTTTACGCGAAACAAGAATGGTTGAGGCCGCTGGCCGCCGCCCCGGCGTCATGTCATATTCGGCGTCATGTCATGCTCGGCGTCCCGTCAAGCTCGTTGGGCCATTTTGAAAATTTCGCCATGCTGACATTGCCGATCATCGCTGCGCTTCTCGTCGCGGCCGCCTCGCCGCCAGTAAATGCGGCGCTAGCAGAGCCGGCGGAGGCCAGCGCCGGCGCGGCGCCCCTCGCGCATGGCTGGATCAAATCATTTGCGATTGAGCCAATCGCCGCGAGCCCCGGCGAGGCGCGCGCGCCGTTTGAAGCGCCGGACTATCTCGGCACGCTGATCGAAGGAGCGGCGAGAGCGGCGATGAGGGGGGCGCTGCTTGAGCAAGGATACAAGGAGGCGGGCCCCGACAGCGAGGGGCTCATCACCTTCTCCGTTTCCGTCAGCGAGCCAAAACCCAAGGGGCCTAAAGGCCTGCCGAAATCGCCGATCCGCCTCGAAGGCGTCGATGACGATCCGACCGACAATATTCGCCACCCGGAGGTGCGCCCGTATATCGCGCTCTCTGGCGAAAAAGCGCCAACCTCAGCGCCGCCGGCGATCGAGGTGACGATT
This sequence comes from Pseudomonadota bacterium, assembly GCA_038059555.1. GTDB lineage: Bacteria > Pseudomonadota > Alphaproteobacteria > Caulobacterales > Parvularculaceae > Amphiplicatus. The sequence continues at coordinate 4,893 of JBBTJH010000061.1, forward strand.
TACGCGCGGCGCGATCGGCGGCGCATCTGGTCGGGATACGCCGGCGCCCCGGCGGACGCGGGCGATAGCCGCGAGGAGATCGCCGTCGCGCTGGCGCAGGCGCTGCTCGCCCATTTCGGCGAAACGGTCGATTTGCCGGAGGCGGAGATACCGCTTGGGGCCGCGCCGCAGTAAAGCGTCGCCGTCAATCTTTTTTCGCCAGAAACTTGTCCATCGTCTTCGTCTCGAAGTCAGAGGCGTCATGGCGTTCGAGCAATTGCTCAGCGGGCTCGCCCCAGCCGCGATTGACCATGCGGCCGCGCTTTACCGAGGGGCGCGCCGCGATCTCCGCTGTCCAGCGCAGCAGGTTTTTGTAAGACGCCGTATCAAGAAACGTTCCGGCGTCGTCATAGATCTTGCCCTGAGAGAGAACGCCGTACCACGGCCAGATCGCGATATCGGCGATCGTATAGTCCGCACCCGCCATATACTGGGTTTCGGCAAGGCGCCGGTCGAGGACGTCGAGCTGGCGTTTCACTTCCATCGCATAGCGGTTGATCGGATATTCATACTTTTCCGGCGCGTAGGAATAAAAATGCCCGAAGCCTCCGCCGAGAAAGGGCGCCGACCCCATCTGCCACATCAGCCAGGAAAGGGTCTCGGCCCGTGCCTTTCCGGACGTTGGCAATAATGCCCCGAATTTTTCAGCAAGGTGCAGCAAAATCGCGCCCGATTCAAAAACACGAATGGGCTCCGGCCCCGAGCGGTCAACGAGCGCCGGAATTTTCGAATTAGGATTGATGCCCACAAACCCCGACCCGAACTGGTTCCCCTCGCGGATATTGATCATCCAGGCGTCGTAGTCAGCGCCCTGATGGCCGAGCGCCAGAAGCTCTTCCAGCATCACCGTCACCTTGACGCCGTTCGGCGTGGCCAGCGAGTAAAGCTGCATCGGGTGCTTGCCGACGGGAAGCTCCTTTTCATGCGTCGCGCCGGCGACCGGGCGGTTGATATTGGCGAACTGCCCGCCGCTTTGCTTGTCCCAGGTCCACACTTTGGGCGGCGTATAGGTCTTGTCGGTCATGGCGTTCCTCTCGCGGGGCTTTTGCGTGCTTCGTGCTATTTAGGGGCTCTCCAGAAAATTCAACCACAATTCCTCGCGAGCGGGCGCGATTTCCCCGCACGCGCCGCTTTTTCTTGGCCGGGCGCGCGCGCCATGCTATCGAGAGCGCTCCGAGGGGCGCGGGACCGAACCCGCTGAGATCGCGCTGATCGCGCGAGCACCCTTTGAACCTGATCGGGTAATACCGGCGTAGGGACGGGACATTAAAGACGCTTCCTTTCACGCGCCGTTATTCCGCTGAACGCCTGAAGGAGCGCGCCATGAACAAACACGTCCCCCAATCCGACTTCAAAACGCCGGAGGTGACGACCGGGCCGCTCCCCTCGAGCCGCAAGGTTTATGTCGCGGGCGACTTGCACCCCGACATCCGCGTTCCCGTGCGCGAGATTGATCTTCACCCGAGCGCCAAAGAAGCCGCGATCCCGGTCTATGACCCGACCGGTCCGTACACGGACCCATTGGTTGCGATCGACGTTGAAAAGGGATTGGCGCGCCCGCGCGCCGATTGGGTGAAAGCGCGAGGCGGCGTTGAGGAATATGAAGGACGCGACGTCAGGCCGGAAGATAATGGCGGCGCCGAGGGCAAGCATCTCGCGCGCCAGTTTCCGATGCGCCATCGCCCGATGCGGGCCTCGTCCTTCGAGACGCCGCCTGCGGCGGCTCCTCAGGATGAGGCGTTTTCTGTTCCTCCCCCTGAGGAGCTTTCGCGAAGCGAAGGCGTCTCGAAGGGCGAGAGAAAGAACCCTCCCCTCACCCAGCTCGAATTCGCGCGTGCGGGCGTCATCACCAAGGAAATGGAATTCGTCGCGATCCGCGAAAATCTCGGGCGCAAGAAGATGCTGGAGAACG
>JBBTJH010000062.1:0-8087 GCA_038059555.1 Pseudomonadota bacterium
CCGGTGACCCGCCCTTTCAGCATGTCGCCGAGCGCGCTCTTTGACGCGAAGAAAATAATCGCGGCGCCGGCAGTCGCTGCGATGACGATTGCCGGAACGCCGACCGCGAGCCCGAACAAAAATCCGCCGAAGACGGTAAGGATCGATGCGCCCGGAAACGAGATCGCAACCGCCCCGGCATAGACGAGCATGAAAATCGCGAGAGCGCGCGCCGGCGACGCCGCGACCCACTGGTTCAGCGCCTCGCGGTTATCGCGGAGCGTCTCCAGCGAAAAATAACGGTTAAGCCCAAGCGCAAAGAAAGCGGCGAGGGCGGCAAGAATGAGGACTATGGGCGCAAAGCGGGCGATCCCGGCCGATTTTTGGGGGCTGGCGGTCATCGGCGGTCCTTTTATTGGCCGGATCCTGGATAAGGAGGGGGTAACAGGCGTCGATTCGCTTGGCATCAGACGATTTGGCGCCGCCGCCTCACAAAACCGCGAATTCAGGGCGCTTTTGGCAGGCTTAAGCGGCGGGGGCGCGCTTGACGGCTCTGGCCCCCTCGTCTAATAGCCCGGCCTCCCGGCGGGCGAGCGCCCGGCGCCCCTATTCCGCAAGATATCGACTAACGAGAGCCGACCATGAAACGGACCTATCAACCGAGCAAGCTCGTCCGCAAGCGCCGCCACGGCTTTCGCGCCCGTCTGGCGACCAAGAACGGCCGCAAAGTGATCGCGCGCCGCCGGTCCAGAGGCCGCAAGAAGCTTTCGGCCTAAGGGCTGTGGAAAAAACGGGAAGCCGGCCTATGGCCGCCCCCATCCCCCTCGAAACGAAGCCTTTTGAAACGATCAAAAAGCGGGCGGATTTTTTAGCCGCGCAGGCTGGCGAGAGGGCGGGAACGCCCTCTTTTCTTTTGACCCGCGGCAAGGCCCCGAATGGCGTCGATCGCCTCAGGGTCGGCTTTACTGTCACCAAAAAGGTCGGCAAAGCCGTCATCCGCAACCGCATTCGCCGGCGCCTGCGCGAGGCGGCGCGGCGGATGTTTCCTGAATTTGGCGTCGCCGGTTTTGATTATGTGCTGATCGCGCGCCCTGCGGCGCAGACGCGCGATTTCGCCTTGCTGCTTGACGATATGAAGCGTGGCCTTTTAAGGCTGGCCGCCCTTCCTAAATAGTCCCAATCCGACAGCGCCGACGGGAAAGCCCTCATGGATCGCAATACGCTTTTATTCATCGTCCTGACTGCCGCCGTGCTGATCGGCTGGGATGCGATGGTGATCGCGCCGCAGCGAGAAGCGCTGAAAGAGAGCCAGCGCATTGAGCAGGAGGCGGCCGAGGCGGCGCAGCCGAATCTGACCGGCGATCTCGCGGCCTCCCCGGAAAAAGCGGTGACGATTGAAGAAGCGATCGCCAAAGCGCAGGGCCGCGTTCCGATCGACACGCCGAGCCTTCTGGGGTCGATCAACCTCTCGGGCGCGCGCATCGACGATTTGCTGCTCAAGAATTATCACGAGACGATCGACGATAAGAGCCCGATGATCCGCCTCTTGAGCCCGCGCGAGGCTGAGCACGGCCATTATATCGAACAGGGCTTCGTCGCTTCCGACGGAACGGGAAGCAAGCTGACCGAATCGCTTGTCTGGACCGCGCCTGAAAACGCCAAGCTGACGCCGTCGACGCCGGTGACGCTGACCGCGCGGCTTGGATCGCTGGTTTTTGAAAATACCTATTCGGTCGATGACAAATTCATGTTCACGGTGAAACAGACCGTGCGCAATGAAGGCGCTGCGGCGGAAAGAGTGACGCCCTACGGCCTTGTCGTTCAGCGCGGCATTCCAACGGACGCTGGCAAATATCAGATCCTGCATGAGGGGCCGCTCGCCGTCGTCGGCAAGCAATTGATCGAACGCAAATACAAGAAGGCGCTGACGCGCGTCGATGAAGCCGCCGGCGAACAGGGCTGGGTCGGCATCACCAACAAATACTGGCTCGCCGCCGCCGCGCCGCCGCAGAACCAGCCGTTCAAAGTGACGTTGAAAAATGTCGGCACGCAGACAGAGCCGATCTTTCGCGCCAATTATACCCTTGACGAGCGCCAGATCGCGCCGGGCGAGACCCAGGATCTCACCGCGCATCTCTTCGGCGGGGCGAAGGACGTCGATATTTTGCGCTCCTATGAGCAGCCCGTCGACAAAGGCGGCCTCGGGATCAAGGATCTCGACAAGTCGGTCGATTGGGGCAATTTCTTTTTTCTGACGCGCCCGATCTTCTGGCTGCTCGATTTCTTTGGCGACCATGTCGGTAATTTCGGCGTCGCGATCTTGCTGCTGACCTTGTGCGTCAAGGCGCTGATGTTCCCGCTCGCCAACAAGGCGTTCGAATCGATGTCGGCGATGAAAAAAGTCCAGCCGAAGCTAGAAGAACTGAAAGCCAGATGCGGCGACGACAAAGCTAAGCTCCAGCAGGAAATGATGGAGCTATACAAGCGTGAGAAAATCAATCCGCTCGCCGGCTGTCTGCCGATCCTCATCCAGATGCCGATCTTTTACGCGCTTTATAAAACGCTGTTCGTGACGATTGAACTTCGCCACCAGCCGTTCATACTGTGGATCAAGGATCTCTCGGCGCCCGATCCGACGTCGATTTTCAACCTGTTCGGCCTCTTGCCGTTTGACCCGACATCGGTTCCGGTCATCGGCGCCTTCCTCGGCATCGGCGTCCTGCCGATTCTCTACGGCATCGTGATGTGGCTGCAAACGCAGATGAACCCGCCGGCGGCCGATCCGACGCAGCAGCAGATCATGGCGATGATGCCGTTCATCTTCGTCTTCCTGTTCGCAGGGTTTGCGTCCGGCCTCGTTCTCTACTGGCTGTGGAGCGCGGCGCTTTCAATCCTGCAGCAATGGTACATCATGAAACGCAACGGCGTTGAGGTGAACTTCGCCGAGCGGATTCCCTTCCTGAAGGGCAAGAAGCCCGCGCTCGAAAAAAAATAAGGTGAGCGAGACGCCCTATTCCGAGGCAGCGATCGAAAAAGGCCGCGTGCTGTTTTGCGGTCCTTGCGACTTCATGCTCGGCGTCGTCTCGATGGAGACCTTGCCGCCGGAAGGGCCGGTGGAGATCGCTTTCGCGGGCCGGTCGAATGTCGGCAAGTCGTCGCTTCTGAACGCGCTCACCGGGCGAAAGAACCTCGCGCGCGCTTCGACGACGCCCGGTCGCACGCAGGAGATCAATTTCTTCAGCCTCGGCGGCGCGCTGCGCCTCGTCGATCTCCCGGGCTTTGGTTACGCGAAAGCGGCGAAGAAAGACGCAAGGCGCTGGGCGGGTCTCACCAAGGATTATCTGCGCGGGCGCCAGGCGCTAAGGCGCGTCTGTCTCCTGATCGACAGCCGGCACGGCCTTAAGGAGATCGACGCCGAGATCATGTCGATGCTCGACAAGTCGGCGGTGAACTATCAGATCGTCCTCACGAAGTCCGACAAAGTGAAGCCGACCGAGGCGGAGGCGGCGATCGCGGCGGTCAAAGCGGCGATCGTGCGGCGCCCGGCCGCGCATCCCGTCGTCTTGTTGACGTCGGCGGAAACCGGCGCCGGCCTTGGCGAGCTGCGCGCCGAGCTTGCGCGTCTCGCCTGATATTCACGCAATTTTAACCGTTGCCGCGCGCAGTCTCGCGCATGGCGAAGGCAGCAAAAAGCGAGGCGAAGACTTTGGACGCGCTCATCGAGCGCTTCGTCAGTCATCTGCGCGCCGAACGCCGCGCCAGCGCCTACACGATCCGTAATTACGAAGCGGCGTTGATGCGCTTTTCAGGGTTTTTGAAAGGCCATCTCGGCAAGGCGCCATCGGCGCGCGCGCTCGAACGCCTTGAACTTCTCGATTTTCGCAGCTTCCTCTCCAGCCGTCGCGAAGAGGGGCTCGGCGAAGCGTCGCTCAGACTTGAATTGTCGGCGCTGAAGAGTTTTTTCCGCTTTCTCGGGCGCCGTCACGACATTCGCAATGATGCGATCGACGCCATGCGCGGCGCCAAAATGAAGGAGCGCCTGCCGCGCCCGATCGACGCCGCGTCGGCCCGACAGCTGATCGAGCTTGCGAGCGAGGCAAAGGAGCCGTGGATCGCCGCGCGCGACGAAGCGATCTTCACGCTGCTCTATGGCGCGGGGCTGCGCATTTCAGAAGCCTTGTCGCTCACCATGGCGGAAGCGCCCTTCGGCGAGGCGGTGCGGATCAAAGGCAAGGGCGCGAAGATGCGCATGGCGCCGCTGCTCCCCGAAGTGCGCGCATCGCTCCATCGCTATGTCGATCTGCGCCGCCCGGCGAAATCGCGTGATGAGCCGTTGTTCTTGTCGGTGCGCGGCAAGAAACTCTCGCCCCGCCTCGTTCAGATGATAATGAAAACTCACGCGCGCGCGCTTGGGCTCGATGACAGCGCGACGCCGCATGCGCTGCGCCACGCCTTCGCGACGCAATTGCTTGCGGCGGGCGGCGATCTCAGATCGATCCAGGAATTGCTCGGCCACGCCTCGATCGCCGCGACGCAGCGCTACGCCAAAATCGACATCGAAGGCCTGCTCGCGAGCTACAGAACGGCGCACCCGCGCGCGCGTTAGCGTGCCTTCGTGCGGTATTTCCGGTTATACTCCGCGAGGTCGCGTTTCAGCTCGGGAAGCAGCATGTAAAGCGCGATGATGTTCGGGATGCACATTCCGAACAGCATGGCGTCGATGAAATCGATGATCGACGACAGCGAGAGTGCGGCGCCGAGCGAGAGAACCGCGCAGAGAGACAGCTTGAACGCGACATCGACTTTCTTCGACGGGCCGAACACGTACGCGGCCGCTTGCGCGCCGTAGAACGACCAGCTCACCAATGTAGTGAATGCGAACAGCATCGTGGCGACGAGAAGGATGATCGGGAACCATGAAAATGCGCTCGCATAGGCGGCCGACGTGATCTCGATCCCGCGCACTTCCGAGTGAAAAAGAAAAGGCTCGTAAGCGCCGGTGACGATGACGACGAGCGCCGTGATAGTGCAGATGACGATGGTGTCGATGAAAGGCTCAAGCGAGGCGACAAAGCCTTCGGTCATCGGCTCGGTCGTCTTCACGGCCGAATGCGCGATCGCCGACGATCCGACGCCCGCCTCGTTTGAATAGGTCGCGCGTTTGACGCCGTTGATCAGCGCGCCGACGATGCCGCCCCCGGCGGCGTCGAGGCCGAACGCGCCGTTGAAGATCTTGGCGATCGCGCCCGGCAGGGCGTCGATATTCATCAAGATGATGACGAGCCCGGCGCCGAGATAGATGATCCCCATCAACGGCACCAGAATGCCGGAGACGAAGCCGATCCGCTTGATCCCGCCGAGAATGACGAAGGCGACCAGCGAGCACAAGATGAAGCCGTAAAGGAGCGGGGCGTCGATGCCGGTGACGGACGAAAACTGCGCATAGCTCTGATTGACCTGCAACAGGCTGATCGAGGCGCCCATCGCCATCACCGCAAAGAAAATCGCCGCCGCCTTGCCGAGCGTTTTCATGCCGGAGCGCTTGAAGACGTCCTCGATATAAAACATCGGGCCGCCGAGCGTCGTTCCGTCCGGTTTGAGGCGCCGGTATTTCACCGCGAGCGCGCATTCGGCGAATTTAGACGACATGCCGAGAAAACCCGCGACGATCATCCAGAAAACGGCGCCGGGTCCGCCGATCGCGATCGCGACCGGCACCGACGCGATGTTGCCAAGACCGACCGTACCTGAGAGCGCCGACGAAAGCGCCTGGAAGTGCGAGATTTCACCCTCGCCGCCGGAGAGATGATGCGTGCGCCGCCCTGAGACAAGCGCCAGCGCATGTCCAAAACCGGTAAGATTAATAAAGCGGAGAGACAGCGTGAAAACGAGAGCGGCGAAGATCAGCCAGATCACGACCAGCGGAAGTGAAACGCCGTATATATCGACCGAATAAAAAATGACCTGGTTAACAGCATTGCTGATCGGCGCGAACGCCGTGTCGATTTTTTCTGCGAGACTTGCGCTTTGTGATGCGGTCATGAGGTTTCCTGGTTCAGTTTTTCGCAAGTCAAGAGCGCCCGGCAACCGGGCGCAGTAGGAATGCAATTATTGCGTGCGCGCGCAAGCGCCAAATGCAACGCGAAAAGTTGCAGAAAAAGATTGCACCCGGCGCAAACTTACATATTTTGACGCCTGTCCAATTTTCGCGATTCGCGAAACGGGTTTGGCCGCGAAGGGGTGGTCAAGAGAGGTCGCCGGCATCTCCCCCGCTGGCGGCAGGGAGGCGGCGCCGGTCTTTGATCGGCGCCGTTTCTTTTTTTCCGCGCCTGTTATCAAAGGCCCCTCAGCGCCTGGCTGAGATCGGCGCGCAAATCCTCAAGGCTCTCGATGCCGACGGAGAGGCGCACGAGCGAATCGTCGACGCCAAGTTCTTTTCGCCGCTCGGGCGGGATCGAGGCGTGGGTCATGATGCCGGGATGTTCGATGAGGCTTTCAACCCCGCCGAGAGATTCGGCAAGCGTGAATAATTCGACGCGCTCGAGCATCGTCTTTGCTGCGTCGAGGCCGCCTTCCACATACATCGTCAGCATACCGCCGAACGCGTCCATCTGGCGCTTTGCAACATCGTGCCCCGGATGGCTCTTTAATCCGGGATAAGTGACGCGCGAAATTGCGGGGTGGCTTTCGAGCCATTCGGCGAGCGCCATCGCATTGGCGCAATGGCGCTCCAGCCGTACGGCGAGCGTCTTTAGCCCCCTAAGCGCCAGATAGCTGTCAAACGGGCCCTGAATGCCGCCGACGGAGTTCTGCAGGAATTGCAGCCTGTCGCCGAGGTCCTTGTCATTGACGACGAGGAGCCCGCCGATAACATCCGAATGACCGCCTATATATTTTGTCGCCGAATGCATGACGATATCGGCGCCAAGATCGAGCGGGCGCTGGCAATAAGGCGAGGCGAACGTGTTGTCGCAGCCGACAATGACGCCGCGCTTTTTCGCGATTTTCGAGATCGCTTCGATATCGACGATTTTGAGCATCGGGTTGGTCGGCGTCTCGATCCAGACGAGCTTCGTTTCCGGCGTGATCGCCGCCTCGAAATTTTCGGGCTTGCTGAGATCGACATAAGAAACGGAAAGGTTCGACGACGATTTCCTGACGCGCTCGAACAAGCGATATGTGCCGCCATAAACGTCATCCATCGCGACGGCATGGCTTCCGGCCGGAAAAAGTTCGAGCGCGGTTGAAATCGCCGCCATGCCGGACGCGAAGGCGAACCCGCGCGCGCCGTTTTCAAGATCGGCGATGCAGCGCTCATACGCGAACCGCGTCGGGTTGTGCCCGCGCGCATAGACAAAGCCCTTGTGAACGCCGGGGCTTTCCTGCGCGTAGGTCGAGGTCTGATAGATCGGCTGCATGACCGCGCCGGTCAAAGGGTCGGGCGCCTGGCCCGCATGGATGACGCGGCTAGAAAAGGCGAGGCGGTTTTTGGCGTTGGTCATGGCGCATCTTTCAGGAAGGAAGGCGCCCTGCGCTAGCATCTTCGCCGGGGCCGTGAAAGCCGCCCGCCGGGCCCGCAAAGAAAAACAGGGTTAATTTGTTAGCTCATTGTTTATAAAGGCGTATTTTGAACCGTCCTACACCTCCCGGAAGGCTTTATGCTGGGCCCATGAAAAACAAACCCAAAAGAGCCGCCACCCCGGATGTTCAACCCAAAACCCGCCGCCGCGCGCGCGTCGACGCAAAGCGGCAGAAGAATCGCAGCGCCGGCCACAGCCTCGGCGTCGACTTCTTCATGGCCCTCTTTAATCAGAGGCGAGGCGTCGCTGTCAGCGAAAAGCCGAAAATCGGCGCCCGCTCCAGCAGAGCCGACATAAGAAAGGTCGCGGCGAGAGGGGACCTCCTCGACGCGCCCTTCGCTGTCGAAGACGAAACGCGCCAGAGCTTCACCCGCGCCAAGCGCCAGCGCCGCCAGCGCGCCATCCTCGCCCAGCACGCACGCCGCTTCGGGCTTCATGAATTGCCCGCGAAAAAATTCAGCGGCCGCTGCGGAGACTAGGTGTTTAGTCCCGGCGAATCCTGGCACGGTTTTATCGATCGCGGCAAGG
>JBBTJH010000063.1:0-3832 GCA_038059555.1 Pseudomonadota bacterium
TGAGAAAGGCGAAGTCCTCGCCAAGGTCACCGCCAGCAGCAGTCTCCAGACCTACGCGATCCCGGCGCCGATCGCCGGCGTCGTCTTCGAGCGCCGCGCCAATGTCGGCGATGTCGCCGGCGAAGCGCCGCTTTATCTCATCGCCGACGCGACGCAGGTGCGCGCCCAGTTTTATGTTTATCCAAGAGACGCCGAACGCCTCGCCGCCGGCCAGAAAGTGACCATTCGAAGCCTCGATGGCGAGGCATCGGCCGAAGCGGCGATCGAGGCCGTGCTGCATTCCGCCGACATGATGACCCAGACCATTGTCGCGCATGTCGAATTGCCAAACGAAAATCTCACCTGGCGGCCTGGTCAGGCGGTCGAAGGCGTCGTCGTCATCGGCAAGTCGGACGTTCCGCTCGCCGTAAAAACGGAAGCGTTGCAGCGCTTCCGCGACTTCACCGTCGTCTTCGCACGCGTCGGCGACACCTATGAGGTCCGCATGCTGGAGCTGGGCCGTCAAACGCCGGAATGGACCGAGGTTCTCGGCGGCGTCGATCCCGGCGTCGAGTATGTCGCGAAGAACGCGTTTCTCATCCGCCAGGACGTCGAGAAGTCCGGCGCCAGTCACGATCACTAGGGAGCACGAAGCATGCTCGACGCCCTCATCCGCCTTTCCATCCGCCATCGCTGGGTCGTGCTCGCGCTCGCAGTCTTGCTCGCCGCCGTCGGCGTCTGGAACTTCCAGCGGCTTCTGATCGACGCGACGCCGGACATCACCAATGTCCAGGTGCAAATCAATTCCGAAGCACCTGGGTTCTCGCCGCTGGAGGCCGAGCAGCGCGTGACGTTTCCGGTCGAGACCGCGATCGCCGGCGTGCCGGGCCTCACCTATACGCGCTCGATCTCGCGTTACGGACTTTCGCAAGTTACGGCCGTCTTCAGGGATGGAACCGACATCTATTTCGCGCGCCAGCTCATCAATGAGCGATTGCAAGGTGTCCGTAGCCAATTGCCGGCGGGAATCGAACCGGAACTTGGACCGATCGCGACGGGCCTCGGTGAAATTTTCATGTATGTCGTCGAGGCCGAAGCTGGCGCGAAAAAGCCTGACGGCTTCGCCTGGACGCCAGAGGATTTGCGCACGCTGCAGGACTGGGTGATCCGCCCGCAGCTCAGGACGACGCCCGGCGTCACCGAAGTGAATACCGTCGGCGGACATGTCCGCCAATATCATGTAACGCCCTGGCCCGACCGCCTCGCCGCCGCGCATCTCTCCATGAGTGACGTCGTCGCGGCGGTTGAGGCCAACAACGCCAATATCGGCGCCGGCTATGTCGAACGCTATGGCGAGCAGCTGCTCGTGCGCTCGACCGGACAAGCGCACGGCGTTGACGACCTTTTGTCGATCATCGTCGCCACTCGCGGCGGCGTTCCGATCCGGATCGCCGATGTTGCTGATGTGACGATCGGCGAGGAACTGCGCACGGGCGCCGCGACCGAAGACGGCAAGGAGATCGTGCTCGGCACAGTCTTCATGCTGGTCGGCGAGAACAGCCGCATCGTCGCCCGGGCCGCCGGGGCGCGCCTTGAGGAGGCCGCGAAAGCGCTGCCCCCCGGCGTTGTGGCGAAACCGATCTATGACCGCACCGCGCTGGTCGAGCGCACCATCAAGACCGTAGAGGAAAATCTCGTCGTCGGCGCGATGCTGGTCATCGTCGTGCTCTTTGTTCTGCTCGGCAATGTGCGCGCCGCGCTGATCACCGCGGCGGTCATCCCGCTGTCGCTCCTCCTCACCATCACCGGCATGGTAGAGAACAGGATTTCCGGCAATCTCATGAGCCTTGGCGCGCTTGATTTCGGGCTGATCGTCGATGGCGCGGTCATCATCGTCGAGAATTGCCTCCGGCGGTTTGGGCTCGAACAGCACCGGCTCGGGCGGCTGCTCTCGCGCGAGGAGCGCTTTTCTCTCGCAGAGGCCGCGACCGTCGAAGTGATCAAGCCGTCGATCTTCGGCGTCGTCATCATCACGCTTGTCTATGTGCCGATCTTCGCGCTGTCGGGCATTGAAGGAAAAATGTTCCACCCGATGGCGTTCACGGTCGTGACCGCGCTGACGGCGGCGCTGATCCTGTCGCTGACGTTCGTGCCCGCAGCGGTCGCGATGTTCGTCAAGGGCAAGATTTCGGAAAATGAAAGTCCGGTCATGCGCGGCGCGCGGGCGGCTTACGCGCCGTTGCTCGATCTCGCGCTGCGGTTCCGCTTCGCCGTGATCGGCGGCGCGGCGGCTCTTGTTGTCGTGACAGGGTTTGCCGCCTCGCGCATGGGATCGGAGTTCATCCCCAATCTCGATGAGGGCGACATCGCCATGCATGCCTTGCGCATTCCGGGAACGAGCCTTTCCCAGGCGATCAGCATGCAGACGGCGCTCGAAGCGCGCCTGCGCCAATTTCCGGAGGTCGAGCGCGTCGTCTCGAAGATCGGCACCGCCGAGATCGCGACCGACCCGGTGCCGCCGAGCGTCGCTGACACCTTCATCCTTTTGAAGGACCGCAAGGACTGGCCGAACCCGCGCAAGCCTCGCGCGGCCCTCGTCGCGGAGATGCAAAGCGCGGTCGACGAGATTCCGGGCAACCGATACGAATTCACCCAGCCGATCCAGATGCGCTTCAACGAGCTGATCTCCGGCGTCCGGGCCGATGTCGCCGTCAAGGTTTATGGCGACGATCTCGGCGAATTGCAGGGCGTCGCTGGTCAGATCGAAACCGTGATCGCCGGGACGCCGGGCGCGGAGGACGTGCAATCCGAACAGATCACGGGACTGCCGGTCTTGCAGATCGACCCCGACCGCGCCGCGCTCGCGCGCTTCGGGCTCAATGTCGCCGACCTGCAAGATGTGCTCGCGGCCTCGCTCGGCGGCGCAGGCGCGGGGCAGATCTTCGAAGGCGACCGGCGCTTCGATATCGTCGTGCGGCTGCCAGAAACCTTGCGCCAGAATATCGACGAGATCGGGCGGCTGCGCATTCCACTCCCCGGCGCCGAAGATGGCGTCCGGGGATTCGTGCCGTTACAGGAGGTGGCGAAGGTCTCGCTTCTCGTCGGCCCCAACCAGATCAGCCGCGAGAATGGCAAGCGCCGCGCCGTCGTCACCGCGAATGTCCGCGGCCGCGATCTCGGCTCCTTCGTCGGCGACCTGCGCGCGCGCATTGACCGCGAGGTCGAATTTCCGCCCGGCTATTGGGTCGGCTACGGCGGGACGTTTGAACAGCTGATTTCGGGCGCGCGGCGCCTCGCGCTCGTCGTCCCGGTGACGCTCTTGCTGATCCTCGGTCTCCTGTTTGCGCTGTTCCGCTCGGTGAAGGACGCCGCGATCGTCTTCTCCGGCGTGCCGCTCGCGCTGACCGGCGGCGTCTTCGCGCTCCTCTTGCGCGACATGCCGCTCTCGATCTCCGCCGGCGTCGGCTTCATCGCGTTGTCCGGCGTCGCGGTCCTCAACGGCGTCGTCATGATGACATTCATCCGGTCGCTCGCCGAGGAAGGCCGGCCTCTCGACGAGGCGATCCGTGAGGGCGCGCTGACGCGGCTTCGGCCGGTCCTCATGACAGCGCTCGTCGCCAGCCTCGGCTTCATCCCGATGGCGTTCAATGTCGGCGCCGGCGGGGAAGTGCAGCGCCCGCTCGCGACCGTCGTCATCGGCGGGATTATTTCATCGACTGCGCTGACCCTTATCGTGCTGCCAGCGCTCTACCGGTTGGCGCACGGACGATCGATGCGGAGACGAGGCGCGCGCCTCCCTGAACCCGCCGCCGCAAGACCGCTATCACGGAGAATTTGACCATGTCGTCTAACG
>JBBTJH010000064.1:0-5729 GCA_038059555.1 Pseudomonadota bacterium
CGCCCCCTCAGTCACGCTGCGCGTGACAGCTCCCCCGCAAGAAGCGGGGGAGCAGGCGCTCTAACCGTTGGTTGAGAAATTCTCGCCGGGATCGCGGGGATGCGTCCTTGTTCCCTGTCGAAATGGCGGGCGCGATGGGGCATAGGTTTGGCCTCGCTCATTTGACCGCCAGAGGACCTGATGCGCTTTCACTTCTCCGCCCTTGACGCCATCGGCAACACGCCGCTGATCAAACTGAAACGCGCGTCGGAGGAAACCGGCTGTCATATTTTCGGCAAGGCCGAATTTTTGAACCCCGGCCAGTCGGTGAAAGACCGCGCAGCGCTCGGCATCATTCGCGACGCGGAGGCGCGCGGCGCGTTGAGGCCGGGCGGCCTCATTGTCGAGGGGACAGCCGGCAACACCGGCATCGGCATCGCGCTGGTCGGCGCCATTCTCGGCTACAAAGTGAAAATCGTCATGCCGCGGACGCAGACGCAAGAAAAGAAAGACGCCGTGCGCCTTCTCGGCGCCTCGCTCGTCGAGGTCGATGCGGTCCCTTACGACAACCCGAACAATTATATTCACGTCTCGCGCCGGCTGGCGGAAGACCTCGCGAAGACCGAGCCGAACGGCGCCGTATGGGCGAACCAGTTCGACAACACCGCGAACCGTCGCACGCACTATCTGACGACGGGCCCAGAAATCTTCGAGCAGACCGACGGCGCAATCGACGGCTTTACCTGCGCGGTCGGCTCGGGCGGCACGCTCGCCGGCGTCACCATGGCGCTGAAAGAGCGCAACAAGGATGTGAGGTGCGTCCTCTCCGACCCTCACGGCGCAAAGCTTTATAGCTGGGTGAAGACCGGCAAGCTCGAAGCCGAAGGCTCCTCGATCACCGAAGGCATCGGGCAAGCGCGCATCACCGCCAATCTCGAGGGGCTCGCCTTCGACGACGCCTACCGCATCGGCGACGAGGAAGCGCTGAACATCATCTTTCGCCTCGTGCAGGAAGAAGGGCTCTGCCTTGGGGGCTCGTCCGGCGTCAATATCGCCGGCGCGATCCGCCTCGCGAAGGAATTAGGGCCGGGCGCGACGATCGTCACCATTCTCTGCGACTACGGAAACCGCTATGCCTCGAAACTCTTCAATCCGGAGTTTTTGAAATCGAAGCAACTCCCCGTACCGCCGTGGATGGCATGACCGACAGCAAGGATCAGTTCCCCTACCCGCTGACGACGACGGACTGGCTCGCAGCCGAGCTTGGCGCTGAAGATCTCAAAATCATCGACGCCTCATGGCGCATGCCCGGCAATCCGCCGGCGATCGAGGACCATCTGCAGCGCCGCATTCCGGGCGCTGTCTTTTTCGATCTCGACGCCATCGCGGATAAATCGACCGGGCTGCCGCATATGCTGGCGTCCGAAGCTGACTTCGCCGCGAAGATCGGCGCGCTCGGCGTCAGCGAGAAGGACCACATCGTCGTTTATGACGACGCCGGACTATTTTCGGCCGCGCGCGTCTGGTGGAATTTCCGCACGATGGGACATGACGCAGTCGCCGTCCTCGATGGCGGCTTGCCGAAATGGCTGCGCGAAGAGCGCGCGGTGGAGACGGGCCGCGCAGCGCCCGCGCCGGCGCGCTATTCTGTCCGGTCGACGCGGCCGATGGTCAAAAGCGCTTCAGATGTGCGCGAAGCGCTCAGCAAAAACTCCAGCGTCGTTCTCGACGCGCGCCCGGCCGCGCGCTTTAGCGGCGAGACCAAAGAGCCCCGCCCCGGCCTTCGCAGCGGGCATATGCCGGGGGCGGTCAATCTTCCCCACTCGATGCTGATGGGTGACACGGGCGAGCTGAAATCGTTGCAGGAACTGGCGACCTTGTTCCATGCGCGCGGCGTGCATGCGCAAACGCCCGTCATTACGACTTGCGGATCGGGCGTCACCGCGTCCGTCCTCGCGCTGGCGCTGGAAAGGCTTGGCCACCGCGCCCACGCCGTTTATGACGGCTCGTGGACGGAATGGGGCGATCAGGCGAACGATCCGGAGCTCTTTCCAGTCGTTGCGGGATGAGAGCTGAATGGGCCGCAAGGTCGACGTCACCATCACCTATCTGCGCCAGAGCGTGCGCCCCTCCTATGCGCCGCAGCCGCGCCCGGGCCGCAAGCTCTCGATCTTGCGCGCGCAAACGCCGCCCGTTCATTTCTACCGCTATCTTTACAATCTCGTCGGCGGCCCCTGGCACTGGGTGAGCCGCAATCGGCTTTCCGACGCCGAGCTTGCCGCGATCATCGAAAGCGAGAGGGTCTATCTTTATGTTTTGTATGTCGACGGCGTTCCCGCCGGCATGGCCGAGATTGACGCCGAGGAAGCCCCGGTCGTCTACATCCGCTTTTTCGGGCTGGCGCCTGATTTCATCGGCAAGGGCCTGTCGCGATTTTTCCTCTCGAACGCCGTAGATCTCGCCTGGTCCCTCGCCCCGAACGAGGTGAGGATCGAGACCTGCACGCTCGATCATCCGGCCGCTCTCGCGCTCTATCAAAAATTCGGTTTCACCGTATTCGACCAGCGCCCCGGACGCGTCGAATTGCCAGACGAGAAAGACGCTTCCGCCCGATGAAAGAAAAAACCAGACTGATCGCTGCAGGAAGGCCGCGCAAGAAACCGTTCCATCCGGTGAACCCGCCGGTTGAACGCGTCTCGACCTATCTCTTCCCGACCTATGACGATTATATCGAGGGCGGGAGAAACATCGTCTACGGACGGCTTGGCGGCCCGACGCACCGCGCGCTCGAAGAAACGATCACGGCGCTTGAAGGGGGCGCCGAGACGCGCCTCGCGCCGTCGGGATTGCAGGCGGTCAACGCGGCGCTCCTCGCCTTCGTGAAGGCCGGCGACAAAATTCTCGTCGCCGACAGCGCTTACGACCCGACCCGCAAATTCTGCGACAGGTTCCTTGCGCGCTTTGGCGTCGAGACGGTCTATTACGATCCCCTCATCGGCGCAGGAATCGCCGATCTCATCACGCCGAACACCAAAATCGTCTTCGCGGAATCGCCGGGCTCGCTGACGTTTGAAGTTCAGGACCTTCCCGCCCTCGCCAAGGCCGCGCACGCGAAAGGCGCCAAACTCATCGTCGACAACACATGGTCGGGCGGAGTTTTCTTGAAACCGCTATCGCTCGGCGCCGATGTCGTCGTGCACGCCGGCACCAAATATTTCAGCGGCCATTCCGATTGCCTCATCGGCTCGATCACCAGCCGCGACGAGGAAACGGCGAAAGCGATTTTCAACTCGCTCCTGCAGATCGGCGCCAATGTCTCAGCCGATGACGCCTATCTCACCTTGCGCGGGATGAGGACGCTCGCGGTCCGCATGGAGGCGCATCAGCAAAATGGCGTGGCGCTGGCGAAATGGCTGGCGAAACGCCCAGAGGTGAAAAGCGTTTTGCACCCGGCGCTCAAATCCTTCGCGGGCCATGCAATCTGGAAGCGGGATTTTCAAGGCGCATCAGGTCTCTTCGGCGTAATCCTCAATCCTGTCGGCAAGCCGGCGCTGAAAGCTTTCTTCAACGCGCTTCGTCACTTCGGCATGGGTTTTTCCTGGGGCGGCTTTGAGAGTCTCTGCATTCATGTGCATCCTGAGAACAACCGCACGGCAACCAAATGGACCGAACAAGGCCCCGTGCTGCGCTTCCATGCGGGGCTTGAAGATATTGACGATCTGACCGCAGATCTCGAGCACGGGTTTGCAGCGATGGCGGCGGCGAAGGGGTAGGACATGCGTTTTATCACAGGGATCGCGATGGCGGCGGTCACCCTCGGCGGCTGTCAAACGCTCTCCTTCGGCGAGCGCGAGCGGACGACGTTGACAACGGTGACGACAACGCCCGCCGGCGCGCGCGTCACGGTCGAGGGTTTTGGCGAGTGCGAAACGCCCTGCACCATCGAAATCGACAAGCCCCGCAACATCACGATCGCCAAGGCCGGCTTCGACACCCAGAAATTCGTGCTGCTGCCGGGCCGCAAAAAGCTCGACGTCGTGCTGAAACTTTCAGCGCCGACGACGGGCGTCGATGCGGAAGAGTTGCCGGAGCTTTGAGGGGTCCCCTCACCCGCATCGCTTCGCGATGCTGGCCTCTCCCGAGGGGGAGGCAAAGCAAGGGCGCCCGGCGGGCCATCCGCCCCAAATGGCGACTCCGGCAGGGCTGGAACCTGCCGCCACCCGGTTCCACAGCGCACTTGCCCGTCCCAAATGGGCGAGACGGAAAAAAATAGTCCGTCTTCGGCGCTTCCATGGTAGCCTCCCCCATCAAACAGGGGAGTCGCGCATATGCCCACCATCACGCCCGGACCGGCAGCCACAGATTTCGATTTCAATCTGGCGACAATTGATTTCGGAGGTCTTTTTACAGATCCGGTCATCAGTTCTTCATCGACCGAACTTGTCATTGGAATAAGTCCTGCGTCTGCAAATATCGTTTGGCGATTCACAGGAGTTGGACTGACCTTTGACGGCGCTGGAAAAATGACCGGCGGAACAATCACCGACATTCAGAACGAATCAAGCGGCGTCATCGACACCATGCTGACCGGCGCCAACTTCCTGGCTGTCGATGTGCAGGCGCAGATCGACGCAGGCAGCAGCTCCGCCATGTTGCTGTTCCTGCTTTCCGGCGACGATGTGATCGTCGGCACCACAGGCGACGACTACATCATAGGCGGGGGCGGTATTAACCAGATTTACGCCAGCGACGGCGCCGACACGCTCATCGGCGATGCTCTGTTCGACTATTTCCGCGGCGGGGCTGGCGCAGATTCTATAGACGGCGGCGCTGGAATTGATTTTGCCGAATTTAGTTTCAGCCCCACCGGCGTGAATGTCGATCTTTCAACCGGCCTCGGTTTTGGCGGCGATGCGGAAGGCGACACGCTGATTGCGATAGAGAGCCTGATCGGAACGCAATTCAATGACACGCTGACCGGTGATGCGGGCGCGAATTATCTGGGCGGCGGCCTCGGCGATGATCTGCTCATCGGCGGAGGCGGCGCTGACGGCGTGGAAGCGAGAGACGGCAATGACACCGTCCAGGGCGGAGACGGCGGCGATTCCCTTGAAGGCGAAGGAGGCGATGACAGCATTCTAGGTCAAGCCGGGAGCGACAAGCTTTTCGGCGAGGTCGGAGCTGACATTCTCGACGGCGGCGACGGCAATGACCTCATCAAAGGGGGCGACGATAATGACCTGATCGTTGCGGGCGCCGGGCGCGATACGGTGAACGGCGATCTCGGCGATGACAAGGTCGACGCCGGCGCCGGCGACGACATTGTGGATGGCGGCGCCAATAATGATTCAATCTATGGCGGCATCGGCCATGACAGCCTCATCGGCAATAACGGCAACGACACCATTCAGGGCGCCTTCGACAATGACACGCTTCTCGGCGGCGCCGGCTTCGACTATCTCCTCGGACAGGACGGCGCGGACTCCCTGCAAGGCGATGCGCTTTCCGACACTCTGCTTGGCGGCGCCGGCAACGATACGCTTCTTGGCGGAGACGATAACGACCGCCTCTTAGGCGAGGCGCAGCACGATTTGATCCTCGGCGAACTTGGCGACGACATCGTCGACGCCGGCACCGGCGACGACACGGTCGATGGCGGCGGGCAGCGCGACAGCATCTTCGGCGGCTCCGGGTTTGACTCGGTCGACGGGGGCGGAGGCAACGACACGCTGACCGGCGGCACGGACGGC
>JBBTJH010000065.1:0-7661 GCA_038059555.1 Pseudomonadota bacterium
ATATGTGCTGCCGGGCGATGAAAAAGCTAAATAGGCGAATAGTGAGTAGCGAATAGCGAATAGGGAAAGATGGTTGGACGACAAACAGATAAACTCGTATCGCGACCTCAAAGTCTGGCAGGACGCAATTGCCCTGACCGAG
The DNA here is from genome assembly GCA_038059555.1 of Pseudomonadota bacterium. Lineage (GTDB taxonomy): Bacteria > Pseudomonadota > Alphaproteobacteria > Caulobacterales > Parvularculaceae > Amphiplicatus. The sequence goes on from JBBTJH010000065.1 coordinate 143, forward strand.
GACAGCTATCGCCTATGCAGCAAGCTGCCGAAAGACGAGACATACGGCCTTTCGTCGCAAATTCGGCGCGCGGCCACCTCAATTGCAGCAAACATCGCCGAGGGGCACGGGCGGGAAAGCACCGGGGCATTTGTTCAGCATTTAAGGATTGCGCAGGGTTCTCTCAAGGAATTGGAGACGCATTTAATTGTCTGCGTGCGCGTGGGATTACTGAGCGACGCAGACACCGCCTCCGCGTTTCAGCAGTGCGAGTCGATCGGAAAAATGGCCCGCACCCTGATTCGATCACTGCAGAACAGGATCGCCGGATCGTGAATTACTTTCTCCCAACTCGCCATTCGCTATTCGCTATTCGCCCGGCCGGAGGCCCCAATGGCTGACGACGCGCGCATCGTGCAGGATTCGCCGTCGGATGCTTCCGCCGGTCGCAATTTCACGATCAATTTTGGACCGCAACATCCAGCCGCCCACGGCGTGCTTCGCCTCGTCCTCGAACTTGACGGCGAGGTTGTCGAGCGCGTCGATCCGCATATCGGGCTTTTGCATCGCGGCACCGAGAAACTGATCGAGTATAAGACCTACCTGCAGGCGATTCCCTATTTCGACCGGCTCGATTACGTCGCGCCGATGAATCAGGAGCACGCGTTTTGTCTCGCGGCCGAACGCCTGCTCGAAATTGAGGTTCCGCGCCGCGCGCAGCATATCCGCGTGCTCTTTTGCGAAATCGGCCGCATCCTCTCTCACATATTGAACGTCACGACGCAGGCGATGGACGTCGGCGCGTTGACGCCGCCGCTCTGGGGTTTTGAAGAGCGCGAAAAGCTGATGGTGTTTTACGAGCGCGCCTCGGGTTCGCGCATGCACGCCGCCTATTTCCGCGTCGGCGGCGTTCATCAGGATTTGCCCGACGCGCTTATCAACGACATCGACAAATGGTGCGATCAGTACCCGCAAAAGCTCGCGGATATTGAAACGCTCATTACCGAAAACCGCATCTTCAAACAGCGCAATGTCGACATCGGCGTCGTCAAAGCCGAAGAAGCGTTCGCCTGGGGCTTCACCGGCGTCATGGTCAGGGGCTCCGGCATTGCATGGGATCTGCGAAAGTCGCAGCCTTATGAAACCTATCCGGAATACGAGTTCGATATTCCGATCGGCAAGAACGGCGATTGCTGGGACCGGTATCTGTGCCGCGTCGAGGAGATGAAGCAGTCGGTCTCCATCATGAAACAGGCGATCGCGAAGATCCGCGCCGAGGGGCCTGGCCCCGTGATGACGACCGACGGCAAGGTCGCGCCGCCGCGCCGCGAAAAAATGAAACAGTCGATGGAAGCCCTGATCCATCACTTCAAGCTCTACACCGAAGGCTTCAAGGTTCCGGAAGGCGAGGTCTACGCCGCCGTCGAAGCGCCCAAGGGCGAGTTCGGCGTCTATCTCGTCTCCGACGGATCGAACAAACCCTATCGCTGCAAAATCCGCGCGCCGGGATACCCACACCTCCAGGCGATGGACTGGATGTGCCGCGGACACCTGCTCGCGGATGTTTCGGCGATTATTGGGTCGCTGGATATCGTGTTCGGAGAAATTGACCGCTAATGGCCTCCCGCAAACCAGCAAAAGATCAGCCTTCGTCCTTCGCATGGTCGCCCGCGAATAAATCGTGGTGCGACGAGCAGATGAAGAAATATCCGGCCGGGCGTCAGGCGTCCTGCGTCATCCCGTTCCTGTGGCGCGGGCAAAAGCAGGACGGGTGGATCTCAATTGCGATGATGGAAGCGATCGCGAAACAACTGGAGATGCCTTATATTCGCGTCTACGAGGTCGCGACTTTCTATTCGATGTTCAACCTCGCGCCGGTCGGCGAGTATTTCGTGCAAGTTTGCGGGACGTCGCCTTGCATGTTGCGCGGCTCGAAGGAATTGAACGCCGTTTGCGAACGCGTCATCGGCCATGAAAATCACGTATCGGACGACGGCAAGCTCTCCTGGCTCGAAGTCGAGTGCCTCGGCGCCTGCGTCAACGCGCCGATGGTGCAGATTTCAACCAAAGACGGCGATCATTATTACGAAGACCTGACCCCGGAAATATTCGAGGACATGCTGGCGAAACTGCGCCGCGGCGAGAAAGTGAAAATCGGAACGGCGCATCCGGACCGCAAGACGTCGAACCCGGCCGGGGCGCTGACGTCGCTCACCGATCCTTCCCTCTATGACGGCAGCAGAGCTGCGGTGATCAAAGAGCTGCCGAATTCGAAGCCGGCAACATCGTGAATGGTGAATTGTGAATAGTGAATGGGCGATCGTCCGCGATGATTTTGAGGAAGCGCCGCAAGGGTTTTGCGAGGACGCTCCCGTGCGCGATTACCGGGATTTACGAGTATGGAATGCTGCGGTGGATCTCGCTGTCGACGTCTTCGAAACGACAAGACGTTTTCCGCCGGAGGAGAAATTCGGCGCAGTGACCCAGATGCGACAATCGGCGAACTCAATTGCGGCCAACATCGCCGAAGGTTTTGGCCGCGAGCAGACGGGATCGTACATCCATTTCCTACGCATCGCCCAAGGGTCGCTCAAGGAGCTTGAAACTCACGCTGTGATCGCGACGCGGGTAAAGATGCTTGATCCGCTTGCCTCCGAACGGCTGCTTTCACAAACGACGTCGATCGGAAAGATGCTTCGCGCCTACATTCGATCGCTGTCGGCGCGTTTGGAGGCCTGACATGCCGAGCCATTCACCATTCACCATTCACCATTCACGGCCTTAGCTCATGCTCCTTCAAGACAAAGACCGCATTTTCACCAATCTCTACGGCCTTCACGACCCCGGTCTTGAGGCCGCGAAGAAGCGCGGGTGCTGGAACGGGACCAAAGACATTCTGGCGATGGGGCCGGACTGGATCATTCAGCAGATGAAGGATTCCGGGCTTCGCGGGCGAGGCGGCGCCGGATTTCCGACCGGCCTCAAATGGTCGTTCATGCCGAAGGAAGTCAAAGACCGGCCGCATTATCTCGTCGTCAATGCGGACGAATCCGAACCCGGCACCTGCAAGGATCGCGACATCATGCGTCACGATCCCCACCTCCTCGTCGAGGGATGCCTCGTCGCCTCCTTCGCGATGAAGGCGCGGGCCTGTTACGTTTATCTTCGCGGCGAATATGTCGATGAGCGCATCGCGCTCCAGAAAGCCGTCGATGAAGCCTACGCGGCGGGACTTATCGGCAAGAACGCCTGCGGCTCGGGGTTTGACTTCGACCTCGTCGTCCATCACGGCGCCGGCGCTTATATCTGCGGCGAAGAAACCGCGCTCCTTGAAAGTCTTGAAGGAAAGAAAGGCCAGCCGCGGCTGAAGCCGCCGTTCCCGGCGGGCGCGGGACTTTATGGCTGCCCGACGACCGTCAACAATGTCGAATCGATCGCTGTCGCGCCGACAATCCTCCGCCGCGGCGCCAAATGGTTCATGGGCTTTGGACGCGCAAATAACGCCGGAACCAAAGTCTTCTGCATCTCCGGTCACGTCAATCGTCCGTGCAATGTCGAGGAGGTGATGTCGATCCCTCTGAGGAAACTCATCGAAACGCATTGCGGCGGCGTCAGGGGCGGCTGGGATAATCTTAAAGCGGTCATTCCCGGCGGTTCCTCCGTGCCGCTTCTGCCGAAAAATATCTGCGACGATGTATTGATGGATTTCGACGCGCTGCGCGATGTAAGATCCGGTCTTGGCACGGCCGCGGTCATCGTCATGGACAATTCGACCGATGTCGTGCGGGCGATTGCGCGCATTTCCTACTTTTACAAGCATGAAAGCTGCGGCCAGTGCACGCCCTGCCGCGAAGGCACCGGCTGGATGTGGCGCGTTCTTGAGCGCATGGCCGTCGGCGACGCCAAGACCTCAGAAATCGACAAGCTGCTCGATGTCGCAAGCCAGGTCGAAGGCCACACGATTTGCGCGCTTGGCGACGCGGCCGCCTGGCCGGTGCAGGGCCTCATCCGCCATTTCCGCGGCGAGATCGAAGCGCGAATCAACGCCTATCGCAGCGATCGCCCGCATGTCGCGCAGAGCAAAACGATGGCGGCCGCCGAATAAAAATCGTCGAGAATCGCCGATTCGCGCGAGGCTAATCTCGAGTTTTCCCCATTTTTTGCGGCGTTTTGGCGACGTAGAGACGAGAATTGCCCATTTTTCAGGGGTTTTTTGCATTTTTTGCGAGCAACCCTATTTGCGTTTTCGCGAATCTCGTGAATCTACGCGCACTTATTGTTTCACCACCTCAAAAAGGAAACGCAACGATGGCCCCGGCCAAAAAGAAAGCTCCTGCAAAGAAAGCCGTAGCGAAAGCTCCGGCGAAAGCCGCCGCGAAAAAAGTCCCGTCCGTCCTGACCTTGAAGCATCTCGCCGCTGATCTCGCCGCGGCGCATGACGTTCCCAAGAAGCATATGGAAGGCGTCCTCGGCGACTTCGTCGCGCTGATCGGCAAGAACCTCAAAAAAGGCGCCAAGATGCGCATTTCGGGTCTCGGCATCCTTCAGGTCCGCCACCGCGCCGCCCGCATGGGCCGCAACCCGGCGACCGGCGAAGCGATCAAAATCAAGGCGTCGAAGAAAATCGCTTTCCGCCCGGCGAAAGATCTGAAAGAGTCGATCTAAGCAATCGATCTCGTTTCGGCGCCGCTTTTCGCGCTCTGGATTTCGTCTTCGGATTTGCGAAGATGGCCGGAAGCGCGAAAGGCGGCGTCTTTATATTCAGGATTTGAAACATGGCTGATCGATATTTCCTTCTCACCTACGAAGCGGGCGACGATTATGTGGCGCGCCGCACGCCGCTTCGCGCGCTGCATCTGGCGGTCGCGAAGGAAGCGGCGGCGCGCGGCGAACTTGTCAGCGCCGGCGCACTCGCCGATCCGATCGACGGATCGCTGCTGATTTTCAAAGCGGCCTCCGCCGACGTCGCGCGGCGCTTTGCGGAAACCGATCCCTATGTCGTCAACGGCCTCATCAAGAGCTGGCGCGTGCGCGAATGGACGCCGGTCATCGGCGCTTTTTCGCCGGGGACCTGACATGAACGCTGAAATTCGCCTCGCGCTCGAAGAAGACGCACAAACCCTCGCTTTGCTCGGCGCTGAGACCTTCATCGCGACGTTTGGCCATCTCTATGGCGAAAAAGACCTCAACTATTTCCTGGAGAAGAACCATACGGCGGGCGCATACGCGGCGTTGCTGCGCGATCCCGAGTACGGCCTGTGGCTTGCGGTCTCGCCCTCGGGCGAGGCGATCGGATATGCGGTCGCGGGCCCATGCAGCCTGCCGGTTCCTGACTGCCCCGCGAACGCCGGGGAGCTATCGCGGCTCTATCTCAAAAAAGGCGTGCAGGGCGGCGGCATCGGCGCGAAGCTGCTTGAAGCGGCGCTCGATTTTCTTCGCGACCGGTTCGATCACATCTATCTAAGCGTCTACGCCGAAAACGCCGTCGCGCAGAGGCTCTACCATCGGTTCGGTTTTGTGAAGATCCACGATTATTTTTATATGGTCGGCGACCATTCCGACCCAGAATGGATCATGGAATTGAAGGACCAATAACGATGATGCGTAAAAGTACGTGACGAATGCGCCGCCCGCAGGCCCAGAATTGATGCCGAAGACGCTCGTCCTCAACATCGGCACGCAAAAGGCCGGCACGACCTGGCTATCCGACTATATGCGCGCGCACGGCGACGTTCACGTTCCGCCGATAAAAGAAGTGCACTATTTCGACGCACGATTCGTTCCCAAATGGTGTTCGAAATACGAAGTAGAAATGCTCGCAAAATTCAAGGAAGAGGTCCAGCGCCTAACCCTTCCTTCCGTCGCCGATCCGGCAATGCAGCATAAACTCGCGGCGATGCTGCTGCGATTTCGTATGGTGGCGAACCCGCAAGAGTATTTGCGGTTCATCCAATGGGGAGCCGGGCAGAAGCGCACGCTTTTTGAAGCGACACCGGATTACATGATGTTGGGTGCCGAAGGTTTCTCTGCAATGCGCACGTTGCATCCTGACGTCAGATTGATCTTGCTGATGCGTAATCCCGCAGACCGGTTCTGGTCGTCGCTTCGCTTCAACATGACCCACACGTCAGACTTTGATATCGACGTGATGTTCGACCGTCTGATCGGCCGGGAGGATTTTCGCCTGCTCGCGGATTATGAACGAACGATACAAAGCGTCGAAGCGGCTTTTGGCACGGGCAAGCTGCATGTCGAGTTTTATGAGCGGCTGTTCACGCCAACCGCGATCAAGAGAATTTGCGATTTTGCCGGCATTACCTATGTTGAACCCGATTTCGAGAGGCGCTCGAACGCTTCGGATTTCAAGGTGTTGAGCGTCGGTCGTCGACGTCAAACCCTTGCCGCCTACGCAGATATTTATCTGGCGATTAATGAACGCTTTCGAGGGGACCTGCCGGAAAGCTGGCGGGCCGACATCGAGACCATACGCTCCTTCTGAATTTCTATTAGCTACGCAAAATCAACGCCGCCGTCCAGGTTTTCGCGGGCAGGCGGAACGCGCCTTTTTTTCCGTGCTGGATATACGAAAACTGCGCGGCGGTTGCGGCGGCGAGTTCGCCAATCAGCGCGCGCTCGCCGTCCGGCGCTGCGCGTTTTGCAATGAACAAGATGTCATCGGTCGGCGTGATCGGACGTGAGGGATCGACAAAAATGAGCTCGCCCGGTTTGAACCGCGGCGCCATCAGATCATCCGGGACATATATCCCGAATATTTGTGCGGCCGAGGCGAATTGCGCCGCCTTCGGCTTGAAATCGACCGGGCGTTCGCTTCGGAAAATCCGGAATGTGGCGGGCGCCCCCGCGCCGCCCTTCGCCGCACGGTAAACCGGCGCGAGCGAAGGCTTTGGCGCCGGCGTGAACGGGGTTTCGTCTTCGGCTAATCCGAACGGCGCGAGGACGCCCAGATATTCCGCGATCTTGATCCCTTCGCGCATTTTCAAGGAACGGGCCCCGCTGAGAAGGCGCGAGACGCCGGTTTTGTCGATATTGATCGCCTCGCCGACGCCTTTGCGGGATTTGGTCTTGTCCCGTTGAAGTGCGTCGAGAATCCACTGGATGGCGGCAAGGCTTCGGCGCGCCATGGCGTGTTCCCACCCGAGCCGGCTCTCGAAATCGATCGACAATTCCGCAACCGCCGGGCATTTTGTTGCAATAATGACAACTGAGGCTTAAAAGCTGGCGGCGGGCGGGGCTACAAACCGGGGGTTGAAAATTGCCGCCTGAGGAATTGATGAGGGCGGGCAGGGGCGTCGGATCGGGGCTGAAGTCTGCGTCCATCTGGACGACGATCCGGGCGCCGTCGGCGAGGGCGATGCCGAACCCGTCCAGGTACGCCTTGCCCAGACCCTGCTTGTGGGGTCGATGGCGGACGCGGATGCGGGGGTCCGCGGCGGCCAGTTCGTCGGCAGTCGTGCCCGTGCCGTCGGGCGAGCCGTCGTCCACGACGAGCAGCGTGGCGCCGGGGAGTGCCCGCAGGATC
>JBBTJH010000066.1:0-5154 GCA_038059555.1 Pseudomonadota bacterium
GGCAACCAACTAATCGTCGGCTTCCTCGCGGCGGCTCTCGTCGTTGCAGGCGTCATTTCGATGCGAGCGACGCCGCTCGACGCCATTCCGGATCTGACCGACACGCAGGTGATCATCAGGACCGATTTCGAAGGACAGGCGCCGAAGATCGTCGAGGACCTCGTCACCTATCCGCTTTCGCGCAGCCTCCTCGGGCTGCCGCGCGTCAAGGACGTGCGCGGCCAGTCGATGTTCGGCGTCAGCTTCGTCTATGTCGTATTCGAGGAAAGCGTCGATCAGTATTGGGCGCGCGCGCGCGTCGTCGAAGCGCTGTCGAAGATCGGGGGCTCGCTTCCGGCGGCCGCCGTTCCGCGAATCGGGCCGGACGCCACGGGCGTCGGCTGGGTCTATCAATACGCGCTGGTCGACAGGACGGGCAAACGCGATCTCGCCGAGCTTCGCACGCTTCAGGACTGGTTCCTCAAATTCGAGCTGACGGGCGTTCCGGGCGTCGCCGAAGTCGCCTCGGTCGGCGGCTTCGTCCGCGAATACCAGGTTCTGATCGATCCCAATCGCCTGCGCGCCTACGACGTCTCGATTGAACGCATCGCCAACGCGGTTCGAGCGGCCAGCGGCGAAGTCGGCGGCCGCGTCGTCGAACAGGGCGAGACCGAATATGTGATCCGCTCGTCAGGCTACGCCGACGATGTCGGCGACCTGCAGAAAGTCGTCGTTTACGCCGACAACGGTGCGCCGGTGACGCTCGCCGATGTCGCGACGATCGTCGAGGGACCGGCGCTCCGGCGCGGCGTCGTCGAGCTTGATGGAGAAGGCGAAACCGTCGCCGGCATCGTCGTCATGCGCGACGGCGAGAACGCGCTCAACGTCATCAAGGGCGTCAAGGACAAGATCAAGTCATTGCAAGCGGGACTTCCCGAGGGCGTCGAGATCGTCACGACCTATGACCGGGCGCCCCTGATCGAAGGCGCCGTCGATTATCTGGGCAAGAAGCTCATCGAGGAAGGAATCGCGGTCGCGCTGGTTTCATTGATCTTCCTTTTGCATGCGCGCTCGGCCTTTGTCGCGATCGTCACCCTGCCGCTCGGCATTCTCGGCGCCTTCATCGTCATGTCGGCGCAGGGCGTGACGGCGAACATCATGTCCTTGGGCGGCATCGCCATCGCCATCGGCGCGATGGTCGACGCCTCGATCGTTATGGTCGAGAACGCAACCCGAAAACTGGCGGCGCTGGGCCCAAATCCCGATCCCGCAGAGCGGAGGACAGCGCTCGTCTCCGCCGCACAGGAGGTCGGGCCCGGACTGTTCTTTTCGCTCCTCATCATCACGGTTTCGTTCCTCCCTGTCTTTGCGCTCACGGGGCAGAGCTATCGCCTGTTTTCGCCGCTCGCTTTCACCAAGACCTACGCCATGGCGTTCGCGGCGATCCTGTCGGTGACCGTCGTCCCGGTTCTCATGCTCTGGCTCATCCGTGGGCGGATCGCCGCCGAAGACCGGAATCCGGTGAACCGTTTTTTTATCCGGATTTACGAGCCGGTCCTCGCCCGTGCGCTGCGCTTCAAATGGGCGACGATCGGGATTGCGGGACTGTTGCTCGCGAGCGTCGCCTGGCCGCTCCTGCGAACGGGCTCGGAGTTTGTGCCGCCGCTCTATGAGGGCGAACTTCTCTACATGCCGATGACGCTGCCGGGAGCTTCGACCACGAAGATGCGCGAAATCCTCGGTCAGACGAACCGGCTCCTCAAAACCATTCCCGAAGTCGAGCATGTCTTTGGCAAGGCGGGACAGGCGGAGACGGCGACGGACCCCGCGCCGCTTAACATGATCGAAACCTGGGTGCGCCTGAAGGCGCGCTCGGAATGGCGCAAGGGCCTCACGCCTGACGCGCTGATCGGCGAGTTGAACGACCGCCTGAAATTGCCCGGCCTCATCAACAGCTGGGGCTATCCGATCAAGATCCGCATGGACATGGTCTCGACCGGCGTCAGAACGCCGGTCGGAATCAAGATCAGCGGCGATGATCTAAAAGAGATCGAGCGCGTCTCGGCGGACGTCGAACGCGCGGTCAACGGCGTTCGCGGCGTGCGCTCCGCCTTCGCCGATCGCGTGCTCGGAGGCAAATACCTCGAAATCGTTCCCGATCGCGACGAACTTGCCCGGCGCAACATCGACATGGGCGCCTTCCAGGAGGTCGTCGCGACGGCGCTCGGCGGCATGAAGCTCGCCGAAAGCGTTCAAGGGCGGGAACGCTACGACATCATGCTGCGCTACGACCGCCCCTTCAGGGAGACGGCGGAGGCGCTCGGCGAGGTGCTGGTGCCGACGCCCGAAGGCCAGCACATTCCCTTGGGAGAACTCGCATCGGTCAAGTTCACCGAAGGCCCGCCGATGATCCGCTCCGAGAACGCAAGGCTGACGGGCTGGGTGTTCGTCGACATCGCCGGACGCGACCTCGGCGGCTTCGTCGCGGAGGCGCGCCGCGTCGTCGATGAAACCGTCGAGCTGCCGATGGGCTATGCGATTGAATGGTCGGGACAATATGAGCAGCTCCAGGAAGCGGCGGCGCGCCTCAAGATCGCGATTCCGGCGGCCGTCGCGATCATCTTCCTGCTTCTCATGCTGCATTTCGGGCGGCTCGACCGCACGCTGATGATCATGCTGTCCGTGCCGTTCGGACTCATCGGCGGGCTGTGGGCGGTCTACCTCGCCGGCTACAATCTCTCGGTCGCGGTCGCGATCGGCTTCATCGCGCTTGGCGGCATCGCCGCTGAAACGGCCGTGGTCATGCTCCTCTATATCGACAAGCAGGTGCGCGACCATCCGCCGGCGACGCTCGCCGAACTTCACGACGCGATCGCGCACGGCGCCATTCTGCGCGTGCGCCCGAAGCTGATGACGGTCGCCACGATCATGGCGGGCCTGTTGCCGATCTTTTTGACCGAAGGCCTCGGGTCCGACGTGATGCGGCGCATTGCGCTCCCCATGCTCGGCGGCATGGTCTCGACGACCCTCCTCACCCTGATCGTCATTCCGGCCATCTATTTGATCTGGGTTGGAAGGGCGCTCCGACGGCATCCCGAAAAATCAGGTCAAACGGCGCCTCTCGTGCCCCAACGTGTCAAAGGATAGTTCCCATAGAACATTCCACCTTGATCGAGGTCGCGATCGCCGCAAATGTTGCGGCGCTGTCTGCTCCGACCCTCGGCGCGAACGCCAGCGCGAAAATGGGAGAAGCAGGAAGGTCGTGCGATCCAGACGACGCTGCTAAGAGTCGCAATTATTCTTCTTCCCAGACCGGGGATAGGGAGCACGGGTTAAAATCCTTAATGTCGGGCAGAGCCAGAATGGTCTTCGGGCGGCGCATCGACGGAGGATGTGCGTGAAATGCGAATGACGACAGATGCCGGGTTCGGCGCTCGGAGAAGAAATCCGACGCGTCAACCGCGATATTTTCCCATGAGATCGACGAGCTCCGTGAACTTCTCGCGCTGGGCCGCAGCGTCGCCGTCGCGGATCGCCTCTTCGACGCAATGCGCGGCGTGGTTTTTCAGGAGTTCATCCTCGACTTTTTTGAGGGCGGCCTTGATCGCCTGCACCTGCGTCAGGATGTCGATGCAATAGCGGCCTTCGTCGACCATGCCGGCGACGCCGCGCACTTGGCCTTCGATCCTTCGCAATCGCGTGATGACCGCTTTCGACGGGGTGTGATGCATTTGACTTATACCTCCGAGGGGTATAGATAGGGCGCATCGAAGGGATGGTCAACGGCCGTGGTCGGCGCCGCAAAACAGATGCTACTAGCGATCGCCGCGCTGTTCCTGAGCGCGGGGCACGCCGCGTGCGCCTGCCTTGGCGCTGCGCAGAACGCCGCGCCGGTTGTTCAGTCCTCGATAAGCGATTCGAGTCACGCACATCATCAAGGCGACGAAGGTGTCGCCGCAACGCCGGATCATTCCGCGCCCTCCCCCAGCAACTGCGGTCACTGCGAGACCATCGCGCTCGCAGGCGATGGATCATTGGCGACGGGATCCTTGCCGGCCTTGCAAAAGAGTTTCGCGGTCGCGGCGTCGCCCGCGATTGCATCGACGCCGCAGCATTATTTCGGCGCGCTGGCGCGACGGATTCACTGGGCGGCGCCGCCGCGACGAACGCCAGTCAGCCTGAAGACACGGTTGCGGATCTAAGACGACGAGACAGCGTCCGGCTGACGGGCGCGCCTTCGTCGTGCTTTTTCGCAACCCTTCGCCGCGTGCGCGGCGCCACCTTCAGGAGATTCCACCATGAGACAGTTCATTCTTGCTGCGTCGCTTTTTGCGAGCGCTTCCGCTTTCGCCGCCGAGCCCGCCGCATCCTCGGCCCATCCGCCGGGCCATCAGATGGAGCCCGCGGGCGATGCCGGCGCCAAGTCGATGGATCATGCGGAGCATTGCGGCCTGCCGATGGGCGACGGCGTCATCACCGCCGTCGATGTCGCCAAGGCGCGGGCGACCATCAACCACAAAGCAATCCCGGCGCTCGGCTGGGATGAAATGACCATGCCCTTCGCCGTCGGCAAAGCGGTCGATCTCGCGGCTTTTGCGCCGGGCGACCGCGTGCATTTCCTGCTCGCGCCCGAAAAGAAATCGAAAGGCCAAAAGATCGCGGCCCCAACCATCGTGGCGATGTGTTCGCCGGATGCGGAATCGGGGGCTCATGAAGCGTGCATGGCCTCGATGCACAAGACGGCGATGAAGATCTCCAGCGACGCGGGCAAGCCGTGCGCGATGGAAGGCATGGACCACGGCGCCATGGATCATGGATCGATGGATCACGGCGCCAAGAAAAAGGATGCGGCCGCGGCGTCAGGCGATCACAGCCAGCATTAGCCGCGCGCGAGACCGGCGCGGGGCTGATGCCGCGCCGGCTGTTTCCTCTGCAATCCATCTGGAGCCACCGATGTTCACGAGACGAAGCTTATTGAAGACGGCCGCGGGCGGCGGCACGCTTACCGCCGCAGCTGCGCTATTGCCCGCCTGGGCGCGCAGCGCCGCGGCTGGCAATAGGGGCATTTTCGAACTCGCCGGGTCGACGTTCGATCTGGCCGTCGGGCATAGCGCGGTCGAGATCGGCGGCCGCGCCGGCCACGCCATCACTGTCAACGGAACGCTGCCGGGGCCG
>JBBTJH010000067.1:0-1263 GCA_038059555.1 Pseudomonadota bacterium
GCGATCGATAAAACCGTGCCAGGATTCGCCGGGACTAAACACCTAGAGCAGCCCCTATTTTATCACGTGCCGGCGGCTTGCGATGCTTCGTCCGCATAGGGAGCGGCACTTCGTGAAATGGCGCAAAATCGAACGTTATCTTCATTGTAAAAGGCAAGGGTGATTACTGAGACAGTGGGAGGCGCAGGGCGCCTCATGGGGGCGAGAGAACTATCGCGAGTTCCTGACCAATCGGTCGGCGAATAGTCGGCGAACGGACGGTTTCGCGCGTATGGCCTGTCTCCTCCTGCGAATTACCCCCCTCGTGAAGCGGCGGCGGAAATTCCCACCTCGATTGCTGATGAATGTGAGGGAGGCGTGGCCGTCACTTTCCGCACTATGACAATTTGGCAGGTCAGCTCAACCAGCGAGGAATGCAGAAACTCCAACAAGCCGCCCGGTTGCGAAGGTTGCCCCTTCTGCGTGGGTCGCGGAGCCCCCCCCTTCCATGTTGAAAACTTAAGCCCGGCAATTCGGCGAATTAACCCCCTCGCCCCTAGCCCTTCCGGGCGAACAGGGTACATATTGCGGTCCTTGGCGCGTCTCATAACCAGATGTTGGTGGCGTTCGCCCGGTATTTTGCCGGGCGGCTGGTGGAATTTCAGGGGTCTTGATGCAGCGTTGGGCTAGCGATCTGAAGGCGTCCAAGAGCGCGCTCCGCCTGTCGGCGGCGGCGATTGCGCTTATGGGCTCCTCCGCGATCGCGCAAACGCCTGAGGCGGCCGCCTCGGCCCAGCCGGTATTGATCGGGCTCGTCGCCTCGGGGGCGCTGGTCGTTGCGGCGATGGCCTGGGCGCTGCGCGTATCGGCCGCCTCGCGCAACGCCTCCGTCATCTGGACCAAAAAGCTCGCCGAGATGGAGGCGCAGCTTGAAAAGTCGGACGCGGTCCTCTCCGCCCACCCCGGCCTCGTCCTCGTCTGGGAAGACGATTACGAATCAATCGAGCAAGGCTGGGGCGCGCCGAAAATCCTTGGCGGGCCGGCAGCGCTCGCCTCGCTGATGTCCTTCGCCAAGGACCTTGAAGACCGCGCGGCGACGCCGGTGACGCGGCTCCTCAACACGCTCGGCGATCTGCCGCTCGAGGACGACGGTCCGCCCGACGAATTCCGCAAGCTGAAGGACAAGGTGCTGGAACTGCGCCAGCACGGCATCGCGTTTTCAGGCTCGGTGATGACCCATGAAGGCCGCGCCATCGAGGCCGACGGACGCGTCGCCGGCGGGCA
>JBBTJH010000067.1:1273-3182 GCA_038059555.1 Pseudomonadota bacterium
CCGCACGGCGGCAGCGCCGCTGCTGTTCTCGCTCTTCGACGCGTTGACCGACGGGCGCGTCGCCGGCGGGCAAGTCGCGCTCTGGCTCACCGACCCTGCCGTCCGCATGGCGGAAGACACCGGCATCATGGGCAAGGTGCACGAAAAAACCGCCGATCTTCACGGCGCGCTCGCGCAGCTTGACCGGGCGCCCGTGCCGGCGTGGCGGCGCACGGCCGATCTCTCGCTCGCCTGGGTCAATCACGCTTACGTCGAAGCGGTCGAAGCGACGTCGATGGCGGTCGTCATCAAGGAGCAGATCGAGCTTGACGGCGCCGCGCGAAAAATCGCCGAGCGCGCGGCGGCCGAACGGCGCGCCGTCGAAGGGCGCATCGTCGTCAACATCAAGGGCTCGCGCCGCGCGCTCAAAGTCACCGAAACGCCGGTGCACGCGGCAGGCGACGCGGCGATCGCCGGGTTCGCCGTCGATATCACCGAGCTTGAAAAGGCCCGGGCCGATCTCGCGCGCCATGTCGATTCCAATCGCGCGACGCTCGATCAGCTTCCGACCGCAGTCGCGATGTTCGGCGCGGCGCAAAATCTCGTCTATTCGAACGCCGCGTTCCAGAAGCTCTGGGACATCGAGGACGCGGGTCTTGCCCAGCAGCCGAGCCACAGCGAAATCCTCGACCGCCTGCGCCAGGCGGGAAGGCTTCCAGAACAAGCCGACTATGCGGGATGGAAACGCCGGCAACTTGCTCTTTATACAGAAGGCATGGCGGCGCCCGGCTTTGAACGCACGGGCCGCGAGCCGGACGAGATCTGGCACCTTCCCGACGCGCGGACTTTGCGCGTGTCGCGCTCGCGCCATCCGCTCGGCGGCGTATTGATCGTCTTTGACGACATCACCGAAAAGATGGCGCTAGAAGCGCGCTACAACACGCAGATCAACGTCCAGCGCGCGACCTTGAACAATCTCTCCGAAGGGGTTGCGGTCTTCGGCGCCGACGGGCGGCTTCGCCTCCATAACACCGCGTTCCAGAAAATGTGGCGGCTTGACGAGGGAACGCTGGGCCAGCGCCCGCATGTCGAGGCGACATTCGCCGCGATGGCGGACCGCGTCACCAACGGCGCGGAGCAATTGACGCTCGCCAAGCGCCGCGCGACGTCGATGTCGCCGGAAGACAGAAAGCCGATCCGCGACGAGATCCTCACCCTGTCGGACGGGCGCACGCTTGCGCTGGGCGCCGAGCCGCTTCCCGACGGCGCTACGCTCGTCTATTTCCTCGACGTCACCGACAGCCGCGAGCGCGAGAAGGAGCTGAAAGAGCGCAATGCCCTTCTCGAAGACATCGACCGGCAGAAGTCGAAATTCGTCGAACACGTTTCCTATCATTTGAGAACGCCGCTTTCCTCGATCATCGGCTTTGCGGAAATGATCGACGGCCAGATGTTCGGCGTGCTGAACGATCGCCAGAAGGATTATATCGCCTCGATCCTCTCGGCGTCGTATCACTTGCGCGATCTGATCACCGACATCATCGATCTCGCGGCCGTCGATGCGGGGCAAGTGACGCTCGACGCCGAAGACGTCGACATTCGCGATTTGCTGACGAACGCTGCGACCTATTCGGCGCTGAAGGCGGAAGACACGCAAGTCTCGCTCAATGTCGATTGCGAGAAAGAAATCGGCACCATCAAGGCCGACCCGCGTCGGCTGAAACAGATCCTCTTTAATCTCCTCTCCAACGCCTTCGCTTATACGGGCGCTGGCGGCAAGGTGACGCTCGGCGCCGATCGCGCGCCGGGGCTTGTGCGCATCTATGTCGCCGATTCAGGGCGCGGCGTGTCGCCGACGGATCAGGCGCGCGTCTTTGAAGCCTTTGAATCGAGCGGCCCGTCGGCGGGCGCAGGGCTCGGCCTGTCGCTG
>JBBTJH010000068.1:0-5960 GCA_038059555.1 Pseudomonadota bacterium
AGTTTCCAGCGTTCGATGGGACGGCGCATCCGCCGCAATTACGGCTATATTTTCGCATTCCAGGCGCTCGCTTATGTCGGCAAGATCGTCATTCACCCGACGCCGATCGAGAGCTTGGGGGAACTGCTTCAACGCTCAGCCGTTGGTCCGATTCCGGGCGCGGCGGTGCTGGCGTTCGGCGCGGCTTTTCACGGCGCATGGATCGCTCTTGCATTATGGTCGCGGCGTCTCGACCGCGCCAAGCACGGCGCCAAGGACGGCGTTGCGGGCATGGGGTGAGAGGGGGCTTGCCGCGCCGACGGCGGACGATTAGCAACAGCCGATGCTAGAGCTTTACGACAGTCTCGCGCGCGAAAAGCGTCTCTTCGTTCCGGCCGATCCCGCGCGCGTCACCATGTATGTCTGCGGCCCGACCGTCTACAATCACGCCCATATCGGCAATTTCCGTTCGGCGGTCGCATTTGATCTGCTCTTTCGCCTGTTGCGCCGCCGGTATGGGGAAAAGGCTGTCGTCTACGCCCGCAACTTCACCGACATCGACGACAAGATCATCAAGGCGTCCAAAGAAGCGGGCGAGCCGATCGGCGCGATCACGAAGAAATACGCGGCGATCTATGATGAAGAGCTGGCGGCGTTTTGCTGTTTGCCCCCGACGCTGCAACCGGCCGCGACTGCCCATATCAGCGAGATGATCTCGCTGGTGGAACGGCTCCTCGCCGGGGGCTTTGCTTACGCCGCGCAAGGGCACGCGCTGTTCTCGGTTGGAAAATTCGCCGGCTACGGCGCCCTTTCCGGCGCCGACGCGGAGGAGCGTCTCGCCGGCGCGCGCGTCGAGATTGCTCCGTACAAGGAAAATGCGGCGGACTTCGTGTTGTGGAAGCCGTCAAGAGATGACGAGCCCGGCTGGGAAAGCCCGTGGGGCAGGGGGCGCCCGGGCTGGCACCTTGAATGCTCGGCGATGATCGAGAAGGTTCTGGGCGAGACGATCGACGTTCATGGCGGCGGTCAGGATTTAAGGTTCCCCCATCACGAAAATGAAATCGCGCAGTCGGCCTGCGCGCATAAGGGCGCAGCGCTTGCCCGCTACTGGCTCCATAACGGGTTTTTGCGGATGGGCGCCGACAAGATGTCAAAATCCCTCGGCAATATCGTTCTGCCGCGCGATCTCTTGAAACAGCATCACGGCGAAACGCTGCGTTTTGCGCTGCTGACGGCGCATTACCGCCAGCCGCTCGAATGGACGGACGATCTGATCGAGCAGTCGAAAAAACAGCTCGACCGCTTTTACCGCCTCTTCGCCGAAGCGCCCCCCTTGGGCGAAGTGGAGCCGCCCGAAAGCGTCATCATCGCTCTTGAAGACGACATGAACACGCCCGAAGCGATTGCGGGGCTTCACGAGCTGCGCGATATCGCCATGCAATTGGACGGCGAACCGAGGCGCCGCGCGGCGGCGCGGTTGAAAGCCGCCGGCGCGTTGATGGGATTTTTCGCGAGCGACCCCGAAGCGTGGTTCAAATGGGCGCCGCCGGCGCAGGCTGCAGGCTTCTCGCCGGATGAGATTGAGACGATGCTCGCAACGCGCGCTGCCGCGCGAAAAGCGAAAGACTTCAATACATCCGATCGAATTCGCGATGAATTGGCCGCTGCCGGTATTCTCATCGAGGATGGCGCCGGCGGGGCGACGTGGCGACGTGCGTAAGAAGGATTAACTCCGCCCTACGGGAGAATTGTTGATGAGCGTGCTGCCGACTTTTCGTTTTCCCGCCGACACAAATGACGCGCCCGAAATCCGCGCAGGCTTTGACGAGGCCGGCGTCGTCATTTTTCAAAACTTCGCGACGGCGCAAGAATGCGCCGCGCTGAAACAGCGCGCTTATCAACTGATCGACGATTTCGACATCGACGCCCACCGGACGGTTTTCTCAACGAAAAGTCAGGCGCACGCCGAAGACGAGTATTTTCTGAACTCCGGCGGCGCGATCAGCTTTTTTCTCGAAGAGGAAGCTTATGGCGCGGACGGGAGGCTGAAACGGGCAAAACGCGAATCGATCAACAAGATCGGCCACGCGATGCACGATCTCGATCCCGTGTTTTCCGCCTTTTCGCATGCGAAAAAAATGGAGGCGGCGGCGCGCGTCGTCGGCCTCGATAACCCGCTGCTGTTGCAATCGATGGTGATCATGAAACCGCCCTCGATCGGCGGCGAGGTGACTTGCCATCAAGATTCGACATTTTTGATGACCGAGCCTGAAACCTGTATCGGGTTCTGGCTGGCGATTGACGAAGCGACGCTTGAAAACGGGTGCATGGAATTCATCCCCGGTGAGCACAAAAGCCCCTTGCGCCGGCTCTTTCGCCGCCTGCCGGGCGGCGGCACGGAGATGGCCGAGCTCTCAGACGCTCCGTATCCTGAAGACCGCCGTGTCGCCGCGCCGGCCGCCATAGGCGATCTCGTGATTTTTTCCGGGAGAGCCCCGCATATGAGCCGCGCCAACCGCTCGGCAAATCCGCGCATGGCCTATACGCTGCATATGATTGACGCCGGCGCGCATTATCCGGCTGACAACTGGCTGCAAAGGCCGAAGGAAATGCCGCTGAAAGGATTTTCCTGATCGATGGGCGAAGCGGTCTTCTGTTGAGCGTCGCCCCGATCCTCGCCTGCTAGAAAAAAAGTCGCTCTTGCGAAGGATCATCCCTGCTGCGTGATCGCGCGATAAGCGGGGGAAGGCGCGCGCCTCAGCCCGCCTTCTTCATTCGCCCCGAGCGCCACGCTTCCATCGCTTGGCTGATCGCGAATGTCTCGCGGTATTTCGGCGAGTCGGAGGGGCGAGGCGCCTGCCCGGACGTCAGCGCCATGATCTCGGCGAGCTTGTTGTGCGCGGCGCCTGACTGGCCAGCGCCGATATAGGCGTGAAGCTCAATCAGCGAATCCGACAAGGGATCATCCGCACGAATGACGAAATAAGGCTCGTCCGCCGCAAGGTCGCTATAGCAATCGAATTTCGACGGATTGGCTTTCGAGCCGACGAGGGAAATGGACATGGGAACGCCTGTGATGCTGAAAATCGTTCTTGGCCTGATTCTCGTCGCAGCCCAAAAATGGCGATTTTCATCATATCATTGAAATCATTTGCAAATTTTGAACCGTCCTACACCTCGCCCTAGGCCTTATACTGCGCAGAACGATTGGGATGGAGGTTTGATGCGGATCGAGGTTCGTTTTGGAAATGGATTTCGCGCGATTGGCGAAAATTTCCCGCATCGCGATTGTGCAGATAATACGGACAAATCTGCAACGATCCTCGCGGGGGCTGGGGATAAACCCGGGGCCGGTCCGGAGATACTCCGCAATTTGCGGAAAATCGCACAACCTTCCGGCGAAGATTTCGCTCGCGCCGGCGTGATCGCGCGCGCACTTCAATTTTCGTCTGCGCGCCCTACATGCCCGTCAGCAAAATCACCCCGACAAGGAGACCTCTCATGATCCTCATCCGGAAGGCGATCGATCGCGGCCATCGCGATCATGGCTGGCTTCAGGCCCGCCATACATTTTCATTCGGCGACTATCGCGACCCGGAGCAGATGAATTTCCGCGCGCTGCGCGTTATCAACGAAGACACGGTTGGGCCGGGCGCCGGGTTTGCTCCGCACGCCCACCGCGACATGGAAATCGTCACCTATGTTCTGGAGGGCGCCCTTGCGCATCAGGACTCAACCGGCGGCGGGGGGATTATTCGTCCGGGCGACGTGCAATATATGTGCGCTGGGTCCGGCGTCACGCACAGTGAATACAACGCCTCGAAAACCGATCCCGTCCATTTGCTGCAAATCTGGATCCTGCCCGACAAAACCGGTTACGCGCCGAATTACGCCCAAAAGACATTCGGCGACGAACGCCGCCGGCGCCTCGCTCTCGTCGCTTCCGGCGAAGGACGTGACGGATCGCTGAAAATAAATCAGTCTACGGATATTTACGCCGGACTTTTCAGCGAAGGCGAAGCAATTCAGCATCGCTTCAGGAAGGGAAGGTTCGGCTTTCTGCAGCTCGCCAAAGGCGGGCTCGAGATCGGCGGCCTCGTCATGCAAGCGGGCGACGGCGCAAAAATCTCAGAGGAGGAGGTTTTGCCTTTGAAGGCGCTCGCCCCGGATACTGAATTTCTGCTGTTTGATTTGAATTAGGCAGTAGGCAGTAGGCAGTAGGGCTTACCGTATCTTGCTTCTCACCATTCACCATTCACCATCGCCCACTTCCCCTCTTGCCTGCCGCCTCTTAATAGAAAATCATGCTCTCTGACCTCTACAGCGACCGGATCCTTGCCGCCGCCGGGTCGATCCCGCCGGCCCGCCGGCTTGCATCGCCAGATGCCAGCGCGACAAAAGTCAGCCGCGTCTGCGGGTCTGAGGTCGTCGTCGATCTGGTGATGAAGGACGGCGCGGTCGCGGATTTCGGCATGGAAGCCAAGGCCTGCGCGCTCGGGCAGGCGTCCGCTTCGATCCTTGCGCGCAACATCATCGGCGCAACGCCTGCTGAGCTCTACGCGCTGCGCGATGAAATGCGCGCCATGCTGAAAGAGGGCGGCGATGCGCCAAAGGACGGGCGCTGGAAAGAAATGGAATCGCTGAGTGCGATCCGCGACTATCCGCAACGGCACGCGTCTACGCTGCTGGCGATTGAAGCCGTATGCGCCTGTCTCGACGAGCTTCAATTGAGGCCGAAAGGCGCCGTCGCGAAAGCGTGAAGGCATTGAGCGCGAAATAAGGGCGCAAATCCAGGCGAAGCCGACAAGCCGTAGTTGAAAAGCGCAGCATCGACCTTAAGTCCAGCGCAGCAAGAGCAGCCCTCGTCTCCCCCCTCGGGTTGCTTGAGCCGGGCCGTCCGCGTGCTTCTCCTCCCCCCAATAGCGCGCGGGCGGCTTTTTATTGCGCCGCGATTTGAGCGGCGCTGTTGACGCTTCCAGTCGCCGCTTCCTCATGCAGCCATTTCTTGAATGCTTTGACGGCGGCGTTGCGCGATTTCGAGGCAGGATGGACGAGGTAATAGGAAAAATTGGACGGAGTCGTCAGATCGAAGGGCGCAACCAGCCTGCCGGCTTCAAGATCCGCGAGGGCGATCGTTTGCTTGGCGAGCGCGACGCCCTTGCCGGCGACCGCCGCCTCGATGACGAGGCTCGACTGATTGAATTTGGCGCCGCGCTTGGCGTCAATCTCGCTGACGCCCGCCGCTTTCAGCCACATCGCCCAGTTCGTGTTCGCCATGTCGTCCTGATCGGGACTGCCGTCATGGAGGAGCGGGTGATGGGCGAGATCATGCGGTGACCGCAAAGGGTGAGCGCCCTGTAAAAGCCTAGGGCTGCAAACTGGCAAAATGGATTCTTCCATGAGAAGTTCAGTCTCAAGCCCCAGATACCGGCCCGCGCCGTAGCGGATCGCGAGATCGACATCGTCAACGGCGAAATCGACGACTTCCATGTCCGCTGAAATCCACACCTCGATTTCCGGCATCCGTTCATGAAAACGGTCGAGCCGGGGCACCAGCCATTTGGCCGCGAGCGAAGGCGCGACCGAAATGGTGAGACGCTTGGAATCGCCGCGGGCGGTCAAAATACGTGAGGCTTCCTCAAGCTTGTCGAACGCTTCCCTCAGGATCGGCAGGCTCGCCTGCGCCGCATCGGTCAATAGCAGCGCTCTCTTCGTTCGGCGGAAGAGCCGTCCCCCGATATAGTCTTCGAGCGCCTTGATCTGCTGGCTGACGGCGCCGGGCGTCACATGCAGCTCTTCAGCTGCTTTAGTGAAGCTTAAGTGTCTGGCGGCGGCTTCAAACACTTTGAGGGCGTTGAGGGGCGGCAGGTTTTTCATAAATCACCTAAAGAAGAGGGTTTTGTCCGTCGAACGTTAATCTGCCAACGGCTTTTTGTCTTCAGAAAAACTTACACGAAAATGTGAGGTGGCGCCAGAAGCTG
>JBBTJH010000069.1:0-7790 GCA_038059555.1 Pseudomonadota bacterium
GCATTCAATCGAGGTCAATCACCCCGAATGCTTCTTGATCGTTCTCCTGATCGACGAGCGCCCCGAGGAAGTGACCGACATGCAGCGCTCGGTCAAAGGCGAGGTTGTCTCCTCGACCTTCGACGAGCCGGCGACGCGCCACGTGCAGGTCGCCGAGATGGTCATCGAAAAAGCAAAGCGCCTCGTCGAGCATGGCCGCGACGTCGTCATCCTGCTCGATTCAATCACGCGTCTCGGAAGGGCCTACAACACCGTTGTGCCGTCATCGGGCAAGGTTTTGACCGGCGGCGTCGACGCCAACGCGCTGCAGCGCCCGAAGCGCTTTTTCGGCGCGGCGCGCAATATCGAAGAGGGCGGGTCGCTCACCATCATCGCGACCGCGCTCATCGATACGGGCTCCAAAATGGACGAGGTCATCTTCGAGGAATTCAAAGGCACGGGTAACTCGGAACTCGTCCTCGACCGCAAAGTCGCCGATAAGCGCACCTATCCCGCAATCGACATCGCCAAATCCGGCACGCGCAAGGAAGAATTGCTGGTTCCGAAAAACGAGCTGCAAAAGGTCTACGTCTTGCGCCGCATCCTGAACCCGATGGGAACGTCCGACGCCATCGACTTCCTCCTCGACAAACTGCGCCAGACCAAAACCAATCAGGACTTCTTTGACTCGATGAATACCTGAGGCGTCGCGAGGTCCGTTCCGCGCCGCGAAGAGTGATACAGGGTCCGGCGCTGCGCATCGTTCCGGAATAACGAAGCGGCATATCTGTTAATTGTAGTCATTCCGGGGCTTCGCGCAGCGAAGAACCCGGAATCCATCTTGCGCTGAGGCGCGTCGCCAAAAATCTGCGCCGGTTCTGCGCATGCGCCGCGCTTGGAGGATGAAAGGCGAGGGGCGAGAACGCATCATGTTCGGCGCCAATTTCCCGATGTTGACGGCGAAGCGCTGCCTTGAAAGGCTCGACGCGCTGGGGCTCGATGAGGCGGGGATGGAGGCGTTCCTGAGCGGCAATGAGATGAGAGTGTTTGGGGTTTAGCAGTTGATTTCTGCAGTTCGATTGGTATCTCGAATGCATGGAATCATCAAAACAGACTGCAACTTCATTGTGCCAAACGTTTCGAGAGCAATTATCTTCTCGAGTTCGATCGATTGAAGAATTACTCCGTCAGTTTCTTATCGGACATGCTATCCTTGAACACGTGAGCCCAGACCGGGGCAATGTCTTTTTCATTAACATGAAAGGTGACCACGTTTATCGCAGGTGCGATGTCGAGGGCCGTCGGTTGTTGGGAAAGATTCGGATCGAGTTTGGCAGAGTTACAGAATTGATGGATGTCGTGCTGAGAGGGCATGGACCCGACATTGTTACTTCTTATGTAGAAGGACGCAAAAATATTGAAGCCATTTTAGAATACCAGTGGTCACACTCCAAATCATGTGAGCAAGAGGCGGAAAGGGCCAAAAGCAACTTCAACAAGATGCTCGACGTATTCGAGAGCTTGCCCGATGAGTCTGACGGGATACCATTAATTATCCCAGACACGAATGTCTTACTCGAGGTCGCGGCGTTCGATAGGTTACAATTTCGGGAGTTTTCCAATTTCTGTATTCTTTTGACGCCGACAGTGTTGAGTGAAATTGATCGCTTGAAAAATGGACACCGGCATGATTCCGTGCGTGAAAAAGCTCATGGGCTAGTGCGGCAACTTAAAGAGTTTCGGCGTCGCGGTTCTTTGCTTGGCGGAGTCAAGCTCACAAACAAGGGGCCACTTATTCGGTTGATCGCTTGTGAGCCGGTGTTCGATCACACTCTTTCTTGGCTTGATCCAAGCGTGCCGGATGATCGAATTATTTGTAGCGTGATTGAGGCTATCCGATTGCATCCGCGAACCCCCGTCTATGCGGCTTCTCATGACATCAATTTCCAAAACAAAGCGGAATATGCGGGAGTTCCTTTCACGGAGCCGGTGCGATGACGATTGCTTTTATCACGAAAAATCAACGCCGATGAGTTATGGGCGGACAATCTCAATACCCCGCCACGCTTCCGTCTTTGCGCATCTCCGTCGCGCCCGTGTAAACGCCGGTTTCCGGATCGCGCCAGATCGCCTCAAAGCCGCCGAAAGGGATGCCGGTCGTCTCGACGACGACATTGTGGCCCATTTTTTTGAGACTTTCGCGCGTCGCTTCGGGGACGCCGGGCTCGACCTGCAGCTCTCCCATCGGATCGAGATCGACGCCCGTCGATTGCGAGCCGCCGTCATGGTTGAAGCGCGCGGCGTCGCCCGCTTCCTGCAAATTCATGCCGTAATCGATCAGATTGACGAGGACTTGCACATGGCCTTGCGGCTGCATCGCGCCGCCCATGAGGCCGAACGACATCAAGGGCTTGCCGTCTTTCATGACGAAAGCGGGGATGATCGTGTGGAACGGGCGCTTTCCCGGCGCGTAGGCGTTTGGATGATCCGCATGAAGATTGAATAACTCGCCGCGGTCTTGAAACATGAAGCCGAGGCCGTCGGCGACGAGGCCAGACCCCATGCCGCGATAGTTCGACTGAATGAGCGAGACCATCATCCCGTCCTTGTCGGCGATGGTGAAATAGGTGGTGTCGGAAGGGCCCTCGAGTTTGGGCTCGACGCCCGCTTTTGGGACCGCCATCGCCTTTTTCATGTCGATCAGCGCGAAGCGCTCGCGGCCGTAGTCGTCGGACAAAAGCCAGTCGGTGGGGATCTTCGCATAATCCGGGTCGGCGTAATATTTTGCGACGTCTTCAAAGGCGAGGCGTTTGGCCTCGACCATCAGATGAAAGACTTCGGCCGAGCCGCGCTCGTATTGTTTGAGATCGGCGTTTTTTAAAATGTTCAGCATCTGAAGGGCCGCAAAGCCTTGCCCGTTCGGCGGCAATTCGCAGGCCGAATAGCCCCGATAATCGACGCATCCGGGTTCGACCCATTCCGAGCGGTGAGCGGCGAAATCCTCAAACCGCAGATCGCCGCCGATGCGCTTCATATATGCGTCGATCGTCTTTGCGATGTCGCCCTTGTAAAAGGCGTCGCGCCCGCCTTTGGCGATCTTTTCGTAAGTCCTGGCAAGATCAGGGTTCTTGAAAATCTCGCCCGCTTGAGGCGCGCCATCGGCGAAGTAAGTCCGCCGCGCATTGTCGAATTCGTTGATCATCGGGAGGCGCGCTTCGAACCCATCGAGATTGCGCTGAAGGTAGGACGCGATCACCGGCGAGACCGGAAAGCCGCTTCTGGCGTAGGAGATCGCCGGCGCCAAATTCGTCCGCATCGGGAGCTTTCCGAATTTTGAATGCAGCGTGAACCAGGCGTCGACCGTCCCAGGAACGGTGATCGGGATATCGCCGAGCGGCGGGATCCCTTTGCCGGCGCCGACGATCGCAGCCGACCGCGCGATCGTTTGATCGAGGCTGCGTCCCAGCGGCGCGCGCCCCGAGCCGTTGAGGCCGTAGAGCTTTTGGGTTTTGGGATCCCAGACGATAGCGAAGAGATCGCCGCCGACGCCGCAGGAAACGGGCTCCATCAGCCCAAGCGTCGCATTGACCGCGATCGCCGCATCAACCGCGCTGCCGCCTTTTTTGAGGATGTCGATTGCGACTTGCGACGCGAGCGGTTGCTCAGTCGCGGCGATGCCGTGCTCTGCGTAAACGGGGCTTCGCGACCACTCGGCGCCGACGGGCCTCGCGCCGGGGCCGATATCTTGCGCCGATGCCGGGGCGAGAGCGGCAAACGGCGCCAAAGTTAGAGCGATGATAAAGCGGTGCATGGGTCTTGCGCTCCTGTTGATGCCGGCCCGGATTGAATTGCGCGCATGCTACTGCGGGGCGGGCGAGGGCGGGCCGTTGAATTCGGCCTCGATTTCGAACGAGACGTCATCTGAGACGCCGACAGGATTTTCCGCCGAGGGAATGCCGATGAGGACGCCGAAGACAGACCGCTTCAACG
The DNA here is from genome assembly GCA_038059555.1 of Pseudomonadota bacterium. Taxonomy (GTDB): domain Bacteria; phylum Pseudomonadota; class Alphaproteobacteria; order Caulobacterales; family Parvularculaceae; genus Amphiplicatus. The sequence goes on from JBBTJH010000069.1 coordinate 3,970, forward strand.
AGCCTTTGGCGGAAAAACCGATGCGCGCGGCCGGGTCATGGGGCGGAAATCCGGAGTAGCCGCCGTTGAAAACCGCGTCTAGCGCGACCGGCGCCGTGACGCCGCGAAACGACAACTCGCCGTTGATCCGCGCGGCATTGGGGCCGGTGAGCGTCACCTTAGTTGAGCGGAAATTCATCGCCGGAAACTCAACCGCATTGAGCCAGGCGGGGCTTTTCAGCTCGTCGAGGAACCCCTCAGGCGGCGAGGGGATATCGAGCGAGCGAACGTCGATTGTCGCTGAAACCGTCATATTTTCAGGCGCTTTGGGATCGAAGAAGAGCGCCGCATCGAAGCTCTTGAATTGCCCCGTATACTGAGAATAGCCGATGTGATTGACTTGGAAGACGAGGCTCGCGTGAGATTTGTCGAGCTTATACTCGCCCGCCGGCGCGTCGGTTGAGACGGGCTCGATCTTCTCCGGCGCGGCGCTTTGCGGCGCGGCGCCCGGCTTTGACGCCTCTCTCGGCGCGCAGGCGCAAACGAGCCAGATCGGCGCAAGTATCATGAGTGCGGCGGCGTAGGGCGCCTTGCGGCTCTTCGACATCAGGGACCTCTATCAAGATGCGGAGGCACGGACGCGCGAATTATCGCCGATCTTCCCTGAAAGCGCCACCTCATCCGGCACGGGAGGGGGCCGCATCAAGCTGGAAGGAGTTCTTCTTCCGGTGCGGCGGCGGCGGGCGCAGGCGCGTTCGCGGCGCTTTTCGAATAAGCGAGATGGTCATGCGTCAGAGCGCCTTGGGGCAGCTCATCCCAGAGGGGCCCCAGGTCTTTGCGGATCTTGTCGGTGAAAAACTCCGGCAGCACTTCGCTCTCGCCGTCGAAAAACGCGCGCAGCGCCCCGCCCGGCTTCAGCTCCTCGGTCATCCGCCGGTAGTATTTCGGCTTGCTATTGGTGACCGATCGCAACACGGCGAAGGATCTCGGCATCAGGCCGCTCGCCGCTTGAAAGCGCTTGGCGACGCGCGAGGGCGAGTGGGTGTCGGTGATGAGATCGGCGACATGCCCGAAGAATTCAGACCAGTCGTAATTTTTCGGCCGGATGTTCATCGCTCTCGTGCTGTTCAGGAAATGAAACGGCACCCTGTTGACGCGGCCCGACGTTTCAAGATCGAGGCTGATCGGCGCGGCGCGCCCATAAGACGTGAACAGCGAATAAGCAGGATAAGCGCCGGGGGCGAGATCGTGAAAGCGCTTGGATAGTTCAAAAGGTTCGGGCCCCTCGTCGCAGTCAAGGCCGACGACGAAATTCGTCTGCACGAAGGGGATATAGCGCAAGATCGTGTTGATGTGGTCGGCGATCTGGCGGACTTTGTCGATGCCGGTGTTGGCCCCCGATTTCGACTTGTTCCCCATCGAATACCAGCTTTCGACCCCCGGCAGGATCGCGATGAAGCCGTTCTTTTTCAGCCGCTGAAGATGCGGCTCCGACAACAGAGAGAGCGAGCTTTCAGCGAGGAAATCGAAGCTTCCGGGAGGCGCCGCTTCCTCGATGGTCGCCAGATAATCCTCAAACCGGACGCCGAAATTCGGATCGTGCCAGGCGACGCGCGGGTGCTTCATTTTGGTGCGCAAGAAACGGAGATCGTCGCGCATCTGATCGTAAGAAAGGGTCTGGAACTTGATGACGCTGTCGATGCAGAAATTGCAGGTATAAGGGCATCCCGTGGAGCCGAGCATCGGGATGAGCTTGAAGATCGGCGCTTTGGCGATCGCCGCCTCGATGAATTTCCAGCGCGCGCGAACGCCCGGAATTTCTTTCGGTTGCAGCAGTGCGCCGAGCCGGCGCCCGAGCGGGCGATGGCTCGCCCCGTCGGACAGCACGTCGGCGACCACGGTCTTGTCGGTGAGGCCCAGCACATAATCGAAATAGCGCGCAGCGTCGTCCGGATAACAGCGCGCGTGCGGCCCGCCAAGAACGGTTACAGCGCCCTGCCGGCGGTAGAGCGCGCTGATCGCATAAGCGAGCTGCGCCGACAGCGTGAAAGCCCCGATAAAGACGATGTCAGCGGGCTCAGCGAACTCGGTGGCGACGTCCTCGCCGCCGGTGAGGCAGATGTAACGGACATTGTGCCCCATCTCCTCGCACCAGACGGCGATCGATTGCGGCATGACGCTGGCGAAATTCGCGTTCATCACGCGAGCGTAAACGCTCTGGCCGACCTTGTTGTTGACGAGATCGATGATGGTGATGTTGAGACGCCTCAAGGTGTGGGCCCTTTATTGTTGAGAGTTGGCGTCAGGCGCGAAACTGGCGGGCGGGAGCTTGATCCGGCGAGGAAAGGCGCGGCGGACTTTTCGTCTTTGAGCGTACGAGCGGCTGGCGAAGCATAGACGGAGCGTTGACCCTCGTTACAGCATTTCGCTGCCCGCCGATATCATATTTCCCGAGGCCAGGCCGAATTCAGCAGCATGAGCGCGTCCGGCCCGGGCTTATCCGCGGGTAATGCCGCAAAGCCCGTCGGTTGCGCCGCGCCCTGCGGTTTCTAGCGCAGCTTGCGCTGCGGCCGGTCTGTCGGTTGCGATAATATCAACGCCCATGCCGGCGATTTGCGCGTAGCGCGCCGCGCCGCCCGTAGCGTCGATCTCGTCATCGATCGATTGCCGGCCGCCGAGCGTTCCGAAAATGACTTCGATTCCCTGATTATTGAGGGTCGCGAAGAGGCGGGGGTTAGGGGTCTCGACGCCGGTGAAGCCTAGCAGGCGATCGGCTGGAACGCCGGCGGCGAGCGTGCGGCTCAGCTCCGATGCGTTTGAGACCGACAGCGAGATCATCGCGCCCGGCGAAAGGCGATGAAGGCGAGCCGCCTGCGCCGAGCTATAGGCGATGAGAATGACGCGATCTTCCGCCTGCTGACGGTTTATCTCAGCGATAACGTCTTCATAGCGCGTCGAAGGCTTGAAATCGATTTCAAGGATCGTGCGCCCCTTCGCCCAGCTGAGCGCCTCGGCCAGAGACGGCGGATGAAACGCGGTCTCCCGCCCTTTGGCCTTCAGCCTCAGGGCTGAAACCTCCGCCCATGAAAGCCCGTCTATCGGCCCTTCGCCGGTCGTCGTTCGCTCCAGCGTGTCGTCATGCATCAGATAAGGAACGCCGTCGGATGAGGTCGCGACGTCAATTTCAAGGAGCGCGGGCGCCGCTGAGAGCGTGTGGTCGAAAGTCTCGATGGCGTTTTCGGGAAAGCCCGTCGCCGGGCCGCCGCGATGAGCGGCTACGAGGGCGATTTCCTTGTTCTCAAGACAGTCGAAAAAGCCGTTGAGCTCGCCGCTGGGCGCGATCGACCAGCCGGAGACGGAAGATTTCGGGAGGGCCCCAGAAGGCGCATTTTGCCCGCCGCAAGCCGCTAGAGCGAGCAGGCTCGCCATTAGATAGACCCGCATGAAAAATCCCCGGAGCAAAGAGCAGGGCGATTCTAGCGCGATCGCGGCGAAAGTGGAATCCGGTCTCGACGGATCAATTGGCGGGAGAGGGCCTTAGGATAATCGAGCCGACAGTCTTCCCGGATTCGAGCATCCGGTGTGCGTCGCCGGCTTTTTCAAGCGGGAAGGCGGCGGCGATTTTCGCACCAATGACGCCTCTGGCGACAAGATCAAAAAGCGCGGCCGCCATCGATGGGAGGCGCTCTGGCGTTGCGTAGTGAAAGAGCGACGGGCGCACGAGGGTCAGCGAGCCTCGCCGCGTCAGCTCCAACGGCGCGATCGGGGGCACGGGTCCGGACGCGTTGCCATAGGTGACCATGGTTCCCCGGAGCGCCAGAGAGTTGAGCGAGGCTTCAAAC
>JBBTJH010000070.1:0-8171 GCA_038059555.1 Pseudomonadota bacterium
AGACGGATTGACCCCGCCGGCAACAAGGAAGTGCTGATCCAGCCGCAAGGCGATGCAAGGATCGTCGTCCAGGCGCCGGGCGACAACGACCCGGAAGCGCTTAAGCAAATCATCAACCGCACAGGCCAGCTTTCGTTTCACCGCGTCGACCAGTCGGTCTCGCAAGAAGACGTGTTGGCGGGCGTGCTGCCGCCGAACCGCATCGTCGTGCCGATCGCGGAAGTAGAAGGCGGCGGCCAGCTTGTTTTATGGGAAGACGCCGAGGTTACCGGCGACATGGTTGAAAGCGCCTCGGCCGGCCTCGATACGCAAGGCGGCGGCTTCCAGATCAACTTCGCTTTCGACAGCCGCGGCGCGCGGCGCTTCGCCGATTACACGCGTGAACATGTCGGCGAGCTCTTTGCGATCGTTCTCGACAACGAAGTCATCTCCTATCCGCGCATCCAGACGCCGATCACCGGCGGGTCTGGGCGCATCACCGGCAATTTCGCGCCGGAAGAAGCCCAGCGCATTGCAACGCTCATCCGGTCGGGCGCTTTGCCGGCGCCGTTGACGACGCTCGAACAGCGCAGCGTCGGACCTGATCTCGGCGCCGATTCCGTTCGGGCGGGAACGATCTCGCTGATTGTCGGATTTCTCGCCGTCGCCCTCTACATGGTCGCGACCTATGGAAGGTTCGGGATTTACGCAAATATCGCGCTGTTTGCGAACCTCATCTTGCTGACCGGCATCTTGTCGCTGCTCGGCTCGACGCTGACTTTGCCGGGGATCGCCGGCATCGTTTTGACCGTCGGCATGGCGGTCGACGCCAACGTGCTGATCTTCGAGCGCATCCGTGAGGAAGTCCGCAACGGCAAGAGCTCCGTAAACGCCGTCGAGCTTGGGTTCGACAAGGCGTGGTCGGCGATTGCGGACGGCAACGCGACGACCTTGTTCACCGCGATCATCATGTTCATTCTTGGCGCCGGCCCTGTGCGCGGATTTGCGGTGACGCTCGCCTTCGGCATCATCACGTCCGTCTATTCGGCGATCTTGATCACCAAGATTCTCGCCGGCCATTATGTGCTTTCAAAGCGTCCGAAAACGCTGACGCTTTAAGAGGTTCCCATGCTGCTGAAGATCGTCCCTGAGAACACCAAGTTCCCGTTCACCAAATATCGCTGGCACGGCGTCGTGATTTCGACGCTGCTCAATCTGGCGGCGATCACGTCGATGCTGACGATCGGATTTAATTTCGGCGTCGATTTCAAGGGCGGCGTAACGATTGAAGTCGCCTCGCCAAAGCCGATCGACATCACGGCCGTGCGCTCGGGCGTCTCCGAACTCGGCCTTGGCGCTGTCAAAGTGCAAGCGATCAACGACACCTCCGGCGGGCAGAACGGCGTCATCGTTTATGTCGAGCGCGACAAGGCGGCGGAAACAGCGACGGGGGAAGATCAAGACAAGGCGCAACAGCTCGTTTCCGGCAAGATTCAGACGGAGCTCAAAGAAATTCTCGGCGATGACATCGTCTTCCGCCGCACCGACGTCGTCGGCGCGACGGTCTCTGGCGAGCTGATCAAGAAGGGCGTCTTAGCGGTCATCGGATCGATACTTCTCATCGTGCTATATGTCTGGTTCCGCTATCGCTGGCAGTTCGGCGTCGGCGCGATTGTCGCGACCATTCACGACACGATCATGACGCTCGGCATGCTCTCGGTCCTGCAAGTGCCGTTCGACATTCCGATGATCGCCGCGATTTTGACCGTCGTCGGCTATTCCGTGAACGACACCGTCGTCGTCTTCGACCGGATGCGCGAGAATTTGCGCAAATTCAAGAAAATGCCCTTCGGCGAGCTCATTGACCTTTCAATCAACGAGACGCTGTCGCGAACCGTGATGACATCCGGCACCGTCATCATTTCGCTGGTCCCGCTCTTTTTCTTCGGCGGAGAAGTGTTGCGCGGCTTTTCGGCGGCGATCCTCTTCGGGATTTTTGTCGGCACCTATTCCTCGATCTTCATCGCGGCGCCGTTCCTGATGGCGACCGGCGTCGGGCGCGACTGGGCCAAGGTAAAGGGCGCCGCCCCCGCTGCGGCGTAGGCGCTTTTTGTCGGCGATGCCGATTTGTCACAATCGGCCCGGTTCCCAAATTCGCGGGCTGGGGTCGGTTGACTTTGATATTCAGCGTCATAATGATCAGCCAAACCGCGCTACAGGCGCGGAATAATAAATAATATCGGAGGGCTGTCGGCTCTGGCCGCCTGCGAGGTCACTCGGAAACGAGATAGACAGCAGGGGCACTCGCATGAATAAAAGTATTATTGCGCTGCACAATTTTGCGGCGATTAAAGTAGCGCTCGCAGCCAGCGCGTCGATCATGACGTTGGCTCTTGCGGCGCCCGCATCCGCTCAGGACGACCAGGTGGAGCAAGTGCCGACGGCGCAAACCGCTGGCGACGAGCGGGAAACCGACACGATTGTCGTCACGGGCTCACGCATCGCCCGTAAGGAGTTCTCAAGCGCCGCGCCGGTGCAAGTCATTCAGGGCGACATCGCAAGAGAGTCGGGACTTCTCGATATCGATGAAATCCTCCAGACATCGCCGCAGTCCACCGGCTTTCAAATTGACCAGTCCTTTATCCCGTTCGTACTCGATAATGGTCCAGGCGCGACACAGGTCTCGTTCCGAGGCCTCGACCCGGAGCGAACGCTGGTTCTCATTAACAGCCGCCGCATGGCGCCGGCAGGCGTCGGCGGCTCGCCGACTACGCCCGACATCAGCCTGATACCGACCATCCTGATCGACCGCATCGAAAACCTCTTCGATGGCGCATCATCGGTCTATGGATCTGACGCCATCGCGGGCGTCGCCAACGTCATTTTGCGCCGTGACTTCGACGGCTTCCAAATTGACGCGGACGGGGCCTTGCCGTTCCAGGGCGGGGGTGAACAATATACTGTCGCGGCCTCTTGGGGCATGACTGGCGATAACGGCTTCATCGGCTTCGGCGCTGAGTACCAGACCAACAATCGCGTTGCCCGCAACCAGCGCAAATATCTCGGGCGTTGCGAACAGGAACTTTATTACACGCCGGACGGCCGGGTGTTAAATCAGGATCTCGATTACAATCCAGGCGTGACTATCAACGAGTGCGTACAGTTTCCGCTGACGAATCGCATCTTCATACCGGTCGGGTTTGGATCGGTTTATTATACGCCCGGCTCAACGAATGTCGGAATCCCAAATTTTTCCGAAACACAGCTTGGGGGAACATTCGACTTTGACGGCGACGGACTTCAAGACGTTGATTTCAAGGACCCGTTTTACGCCTACGATGCAAGCCAGACGGCCCAGAACGGCGACTTCCTCCCATCCAACCAGACATTCTCAGTTTACTCCTACGGCGAATACAATACTGGCAAGGGCGGCAACATCACCCCGTTCTTCGAGGCGATGTTCTCAAATCGTCAGACCCACCAGTATCAGCCGGGCGCGCAGTTTTTTAACAATGTTCCGGCCACCAACCCATACAATCCGTGCAACATCGATCTCGCGGACAATGGAACGCCAGCCGATCCTTCCGACGATTATCCGATTAACCCGACTGGCGTGAATTGCCTTGGAGTATTCGGCGTTAATTTCGGCTCGATCAATAACGTTCAGCCTATTCTGAACATCAATGGCGATCGCGACTCGCGCGAAACGGAAGTATCGCAGTTCCGTATTGTCGGCGGCGCCAAGGGCGAACTGCCGTGGCTTGACGGCGTTCTTGGTTTCAATGGATTTACATGGGAAGGATCGGCGAGCTATTCCCGATCGAACGGCACAGACACATTCCAGGGTATCGATCAGGATCGTCTCGATCTTTCTTTGAGCACCTCCGTCAGAAACCCTGACGGGTCTGTGTCTTGCGGCGGAAATGTCCCGCAGGTGACGGCCTGTGTGCCGGTCAACCTGTTCGGAGCAAATCTCTATCAGGCGGGCGGCGGGTTTTTGACGCCTGAAGAAGCGGCCTATCTTTTTGTTCCGGCCGATTTTGCAACGACCGTCGAACAAACGCTCGCTCAGGTGTTCGTAACAGGACAAATCGCAAAGCTTCCCTGGAACCAAAATCCGCTGTCCATCGTCGTCGGGGGCGAATGGCGCGAGGATGCGATTAACTCGCGTCCGTCGGCTTTTGTTCGTGACGGGCGCATTCACAACCGTGCGTCTGATCGCGGCGCCACTGGAAAGCGCGATCTCTACGAATTCTTCACCGAATTCGACGCCGATATCCTTTCGGATATGCCGGGCGCCCAGCTGTTGAATTTCAACGCAGCGGCGCGCTGGACGGAAGAGAGCAATTACGGTTCGGCCTGGACCTATAGCTTTAAAGGCATATACAAGCCTGTCGATTGGCTGACCTTCAGGGGCACCTACGGCACATCCTACCGGGCGCCGAACTCCCGCGAACAGTTCCTGCTCGGCGGCACCGGATTCAACAACATTACCGACCCGTGCATCGTGCCGCTTGCCGCGCGTGTCGCGAGCGGAAACCCCAATATACCGCCATCCTATGATCCAAACCTCGATACGCGATCAGCGTTCACGATTTCGCAATGTCAGGCGCAGGGCGTCAATCCGCTCACGCTCGGCATCACGACATCGCCTGAAGTCAATCCGATCCAGAGCGTTGAAATTTTGACGGGCGGATCGGATCAGCTCGACGATGAAGAATCGCGCGCTTACACCGCTGGCGTTGTCTGGGAACAGCCTTGGACTGATGCTTTCAACCTCACGGTGTCCGGGACATATTACAACATCGTCGTTCGCGATTCCGTGGAAGAACCCGGCACCGGCGATATCCTCCGCGAGTGCTATACGCTGCAAACGGCGGCGTCCAACGCCTTTTGCTCACGCGTTACGCGCGACGCGCAGGGTTTATTGAGCCTGCTCGACACGAGCTTCATCAATATCGGCCGCCTCACGTCAAAAGGCATCGACTATAACATCCTTCTGACGAAGGATTTCGGCGCCTTCGGCAAGCCGTTCGACCTTTCGCTGGACGTCCGGCTCTCTCAGCTGCTCGAACAGGAACGGGAAGTCCTCGGCTCTGTCGATGAGAGCAAGGGTGAAACGGAAGCGCCGACATGGCGCGGCAACGCCAACCTCATCGTCAGCACGGGCGATGTGCGCTTTAACTGGTTCACCCGCTGGATTGGAAAAGGTCAGGAAGATATCGACCTCAGCGATCCGGTGAACAATCCGCCGTTCGTGTTTGATGTGGCGTGTCCCGATCCGACAATTCGTCCGGGCGCCACGGGCGACACCTGCCGCCCGATTGATTTCACTGACAATTACTTTGTCCACAATGCCTCGGTAACTTGGGCGCCGGGCGATTGGGTGGTGACGGCTGGATTGAGAAACGTGTTCAATCGCGGCCCGGAACTGGTCGACGCCGACGGCGTATTCTCGGTCTACAATGTGCCGATCGGCGTAGGATACGATCTACAAGGCCGGACCGCCTTCATGTCAGTCCGGAAATCGTTCTAACCGACAAGCCGACTATCCAGGCGATGGCCGGAACCTCTAAAGGTTCCGGCCATTTCATTATGATTGCGCCCGCCGCCGTAGGCATTTAGGAGCCAAGCGGAAAGGCGCTGCAATGAACAGATCTGCTGATACGCCGGCTGATGGATTGGGCCATTGCGTCGAGATAATTCGCGCCGGCGATGAGGACCTATTCCTCTCACTCGGTTACGCCCTTGAGGCTGATCGCGCGCGTCTTGCGGCGCTTTTTGCTTTTCAAATCGAGTTGCGACGCATCCCCGTTATCGTCAGCGAGCCGCCGCTCGGCGAAATTCGCCTGCAATGGTGGCGCGAGGCGCTGGGTGAAATTGCGTCTGGCGCCGCGCCCCGCGCGCATCCGGTCGTGTCTCTGCTGGCGGCGAGCGGCGCTCTCGATTCTGAAACGCGCGAGCTTGCGGAGAGGTTGATCGAGGCGCGCGCGCGCCTCCTTTACGATCCGAAATTCTCCTCGTTTGATGATCTGCGGGAATTCCTGCGCGGCGCCGAGGCGCCGATCGCGCTCCTGGCTCTTGGACCCGACCGGGCTTGCCCTCGCGATATCGCCGCGAGGCTTGGCGAGGCTTATGCCCTCGCGCGTTTTGCGCCGTTGCTCGCGCCCGAATTGGCAGAAGAAGCCTGTACCGAGGCGTTGCGCCTCGCCACGCTTGCCTCGGGGCGGGAATTTCAGCTCTCGCCCGCCGACGCCGGACGCCTTGCGCAGCTTTCTTTAATTCGCGGTTACGCCCTCCGGCCGGATGGTCGGCGCTGGCCGGTGATGAAACGGCTCTTGATGTTTCGGGCGGTCCTGACGGGCCGGCTCTGATCGCCCCTCCCGGCCAGTTTCAGGCCGGAAATCGCCCCGTTCCTTCACAAGGCGATACCTTGCTCCCTTGAACTGTTCCGATCGGATTAAAGCTCCTTTCATCACGTTGAGGCACTGTAAACAAAAGTATTTTCGCCAAATTGCGTCAAAGTCAGGGGAAGCGTCGCCGATGTCGCCGAGATCGTTCGCAAAAACCGCCGATGCCGAATTCACAAACGAGACGATCGACCCGACCCGCGCGGCGTCGGGCGTTCAGCGCTGGCGCAGATCGCTCGCTGAAAGTCTAGGACAAGATCCGGGCGCAACGCTCGACGAGCCGCGGCGTATGCTCGCGATGTTGAAGATCTTCGGCTCGACACGGCGCCTTGCAGATCTCTGCTTGAGATATCCGGTGTTCGCGGGGCAGGCGTTTCTTGAAGGCCCGAGCCAGGTTCTCGCAGAAGCCGCCCGCGATCTGACGGCGCTGAATGGCGGCGTCGGCGGACCGGACGCGCTCTACAACGCCTTGTCGCCGATCAAGAACCGCGCGGACATAGCGATCGCAGTCGCAGAAATCTCCGGTCAGTGGACGACGGGCGAGGCGACAGCGGCGCGCACCGATCTTGCGGAACGCATCGTTGAAACGGCGCTCGCCTGGCTGGTCCGCGTCGCGGTCAGTCGCGGCGAATTGCCGATCACGCTGGACGATACCTGCGCCAAGGGCGTGTTCGCACTCGCGGGCGGCGATTTTGCGCATGAAGATCTTGCGCCTTACGGCCCGCTTGACGTGATCGCCGTTTATGACGCGGCTGCGTTTGAAGGGCCGTCGGCGCGCATGGCCGAGCGCGCCTTCGTGCGCATCGGCGCCGAGTTCCGCGAAGCGTTCGAGGGAAAGCCCGGCGATTACCCGCTTTATTCCGTGCGAACGCCTTTTGGAAACGGCGTCAATGGCGCTGGCTTTGTCGAATCGGTCGCGCGCGTCACCGCCGCGCTCAACAACCCGCAGCAAAATCCAGCCAAGCGCTGGCTTGCGGCCTCGCGCGTCATCGCGGGCGATCGCCGCGCCGGCGGCGAGTTTCTTGAAATCATTGAAGAGATTATCTGGAGCAAAGGCGAGCTTCTCGGCGAAAACGGCCGCGCTGAATTGCAGAAGCTCTCAGACGATCCGCGCCAGCCGTTCCGCGCCGCCTCAAATCTCCTGCGTTGGAGCCTTGGCCGCTCGCGTGCAATGTTCAGAACCGCCTCGGCGCGCGAAGTCTTCAAGCGCGCCGCTGAAGCCGGCGCCATTCCCGCCGACATCGCCGCAAGGCTTTCTGTCGGCGCCGAGTTTGCTCAAACTCTTGTGGCGCGCGCGCAAACGATGAAAGGCGCCGCCGCGTTCGGCGCAACGTCCGCCGACGAGGAAGGCGCACTCGCGTCGCTTTGCGGCTACTCCGATTACGCTTCCCTCGCGGCTGCGCGCGACGGCGCGATTGCCGACGCCCGCAATGCGTTGACGCGCCTTCTTGAAGGGCCGCGCGCCGATTTTGCGCGCTTCCGGACGGCGGAGAGAAATCCTGACGACGTTGACAAGCTTGAAGATCTTGGCTTTCGCAACGGCGCCAATCTCTCGTCGCTGATTGACGGCTGGGCGGAGCTTTGCGCCGCTGGAGGCGATGCGCGCTTTTCCGAAATCGCGCCGGGGCTTTTGACGTCGTTTGGCGAGACGCAGCATCCAGATGAAGCGGTTCGTCTGTTCGACCGGGTCCTCCGGGTCGAGGAGAGCAGCGTCAGAAAAGTTCATTCCTCGACGCGCGCCGGCGTGCGCGACGGCCTCATCGATGCGCTTGGCTGTTTTGG